>JAGCPM010000149.1 GCA_017965685.1 Kiritimatiellia bacterium
ATGTGGAAGCGTCCGCCGCCGTCGGTGCGGTCGAAGCGCCGCGTCATGAAGAAACGGCCGGCACGCGTCTCGACAAGGCGGCTCGGCGAAATGTCCGCGCCAGCAGCGCGCGCCGCCTCGTAATAGCGGTATTCCGTCTCGCCGGCATCGCGCCCGTCCCGCCGCGTGTTGAACTTTACGATCCAATGCTCGAAGCCTGGTGGCAGGGCGGGACTTTCCGCACATACCTCGCCTGTCTTGGGGTTGTACCCGACATACGCCTTCGGCCTCGCGCCGCCGGAACTTCCGCCGGCCTTGCGAAGCCGCTGAAGCGCGTCCTCCGCCTCGCCCGCGTCAAACGCCATCGCCTCTTCCGCAAGTGCGGCGAGGTCGAACGCTTCATTCGCCGCTTGCGCGGCTTCGTCCGCCGGCTCGTAGACAAGCGCCCCCTTGCCTGACCGTCCAACGCACATCAGCCGCTCGGTTACAGTAGGCAGACGCCCCTCGCGCTTCATGAACATCCTGTCAACTATTCGCCTTCCCCATCCATCCGGCAGCGAATCGTCGAAAAGTCCGAACGTCTCCATGTTCCCGGAGCGGTCGTATATCTTCAGTCCGACACCTGCGCGAAGCCGAAACGGCGCAGGGTCTAGTCCCGACGAAAGAAACTCGCCCGCGAACTCGAACGCCGTGTCGCGCCCGATTTCGGAAAACGTGCCGATCTTTATTTCGCGGCCACAACCAAAGTCAAGCTTCACCGTCAACTTCATTTGGCGTCTCCCTTGTGGCGGACACGCTTAACGGCCTTTGGCGCGGACTCGAAATCGCCATCAAGCGTCTTGGGGAACTTGACAAGCCGCAGCTGTTCTTTGAGCATATCCTCAATCGCATCAAGCCGATTCAAAGCAAACAACACCTTGAAAAGCGTGTCGGTCGAGGCAAGTCCCGTCCGCTCCAGCCGCGAGATCGTCGTCATCGGAACACCCGAGCGCCGAGCAAGGTCGGTCTGGGTCCAGACCTCTCGCTGACGCGCAAGCCGAACAAGCTCTCGCAAACTCGCCAACACATCCCCTACCGTAGTTAGCGGCAATATATTGTTCAAATCGTTCATGACAATATATTACTACAATATCTTGCCGTTGTCAATGGCACTACGCTCCCCTCAATATCATGTGCCACCCATGTTCGCCCCCTATTGCACCCTGCCAAACATAGCGCCACCGCCTCAATTGCGGCAACCTTCATGTCACGTGTTCATCGAGTTTGTTCCCTATGGAATACGGTAGTGACCGGTCAGGGGATAGGCAAAAAGAACGTCTTCCTCCTGCGTGTCCGAGCCGATGTTGTGGATGGCAAGCGGAACTCCCGCCGCCGACTTCCTGTCGCTGACGATCATTATGTGCGGAAGCTTCCCGCCGACCATGACCGTCACGATGTCGCCAGGCTTGTAGTCCGCCGCATTCTTGGACACGGGCAGCGCATACCCTTTCCGCTTGAAATAGCATTGCAGGTTCGGCACGCGCCTGTGGTCGATGTTCGCGTCAGGCGCTTTGAGTCCCCACATTTGCGGGTACTTTGAAAAGCTTGTCTTCATGTCTTCATGCACAAGCTGCTGCAGGTCGATCTTCCGCGTGTCGCGCAACGCCCTGATGATGACGTCCGTGCAGACGCCGCTCTCCCTCGGCACGTCGCCGTTCGGGTAGGCGAGCTTCCTGTACGCAGAATCATACCCGACGGTGACGCCAACCTGCTTCCGCGCCGCAGCCGCCAGATCCACCCCGTTTGCCGCCGACGGCTGCACCATGCCGGCGGAAGCCCGATTGCCGTCTGAAAGCGCTGCCGCGATCTCCATGCACAGGTCTGGATACCAGGCAATAGATGATTCCTCCAGTTCCGGATTTCGCCCGCTGCGCATATCGTACGGCGCGATGACAACCAAGACGTTCTTGATCCCAACGGCGTAGGCGAGATAGAAGATGTCTTCTATAGCATCGTCGCCAACGGGAACGCACCCTATCGTCACCGCCTTGCCGTGGATCATAATGTCGCCGCCGAGATTAGTGCGCCCGTCCACTTTCGCGCGCGCCCTGTCCGACGCGTTCGGATATGTCACCTTGAGCGAAAGATAGTAGCTCGAATTCGGATTCAGGTATTCAATCCCGTAGATGCCCTCCGGAATCTGTCCGTCGCCCTCTCGCAATTTCGGACCTAACGTCCCGCTGAACGCCGTCATCGGACATTTCCTCGGTGCCTTCCATCCCGGCGCGTGCAGTTCAACCATGCGCTCGTTCTTGAATACGAGAATGCGCAGTTTCCCGCCCGCGCTCTTTGCGACGGCCTTCAAATGCGGTTTCTTCGCGATTATCGTAGCGACCCGATCCTCAACCATGTGCCGCGACGTTCTCGCCGAAACAACACCCAACCCAAGTTCTGCAAGTTCATGAACAGACATGCCTTTGCTTCGCGCAATGCCAACAGCCGCAACCACGATCACCGCCGCGAAAAGCGCCGCCATCATCATTTTCTTCATCGCCGTTCTCCTTTCATATAGCGGGGCATAATGCGCCAGCAAACATCCATATCAGCCAATAGACAATAATCCACCGTTTGCGTTTTGCACGAATTGCCA
>JAGCPM010000150.1 GCA_017965685.1 Kiritimatiellia bacterium
GATCCGGAACTTCGCCCATGGTGGATGGGGCCGGATTCGGTGCCGTTCTTTCGCGGGAGCGACTGGAAGAGCGAGGCGGACTAGCCGCCACCGCGAACGAGCGCGCCCGCCGCGCCCTTGTCTCGATGCGCAAGGATGCCGCGCAGGAGGATGAAGACGCGCTCGTCAACTTCACCGCATACTTTTATCTTTCAGACGGCCCCAAGCCGCGCAACGAAACTCTCGCACGCCTCGGCTTGTCACTGGGTATGAATGTCGTGTCTCCAGGCGACATACGGCGCAAAGCGGAAAAGCTCGCCGAAGAGTTGCGCGGCACGATCGTCGAGAAGGCCGTCAGGAATGGCGATAGCGCCACGGCCCTGGCGCTCATGAAGCGAAAGAACGATCAAGATAAGGCTTTCGATAAACTTATCTCCAGCGCCACAGCGGAGGGCGGACGCCTTACGCACCTTGGCGTCGGCCAGATCAACTCTCTGCTCCAACGCCGCGTCGATCAGATGATGCGCAGTTTCACGGCCGCGTCGCTTGCCGACATGGAGCGCGAGACCGGGCTTGATATCGCCAAAGAGATTCTTGAGAACGATCCAAACGCCTTCGACCCGAAGCCCGCTTCTCTCTCGTCGTCGAATGTGGCTACGGGGGAAGAAGTGGAGTCGGGTGAAGTGTCTTCGCCTGAGGATGAAACTTCTCTCACCGATTACGAGCGCCATCGCCGCGAAGAGGCCCGTAAAGATGCTCTCGCCAAGGTCAAGAAGCTTATCGCCGATGCCAAGGCTCGCGGCGCCGAACGCGCCGAAGAAGCCGGGGAACGCCGCCGCCGCGCCCAGGAAGCCGCCGAAAACGGCGACGGCGCAGGCGATGGTGCGGTGGAGGCGGGTAAAGCGTCTTCGTCCGCAGATTCCTACGCCCCGCAAGATGTCAAGGCTGATTTCAAGTCAAAGGAGGAGTTCGCGGCCTTCCTGCGCGTCTGGGCGGCCGACCGCTTCCGCCGCGAGCATGGCATGTCCACTCTCGCTCAAGCCGAGCAGGATAAACTTTTCGCGGAGTTCTACCGCATCACCGTCCGCAAGGAGCTTTCGGACCTCGCCGACAAGCTGCTCGCGCCGCGCGGAGCACGTGCGCATGTCAACCGCCGGCTCCAGGAGCTTGAGAAGGGCGTCCGTCCCAACACCATCGAGCGCATCTCCGCGTCCCTTTTCGCTTTCATCAACGCCGCGGCGATACGCGAGAGCCGCGTCGAACTCGTCAAGGCGTTCAAGAAGAGAATCAAAGAGACATACGCAAAGGGAAAGCTTTACGAAGAATTGAAACTTGATTCCGACCGGCGCGTGACCGGCTGGGTCGAGGAGGCGGCGCGATACATCTGCCACGTGTGCGACCTTTCCGTGAAATCTCTGGACGGCAAGCCTTCCCAGCTGGAAAAGGAACGCAGCCGTCTTCAGAAGATTATCGACCGGCGCGAGAAGGTGTACGAAGACTCCGGCAAGAAATTGGCCTCCGCGCAGAAGGAAGACATGGAGACTAAGCGCGCCTACGCGAAACTCGCGCTTCTTGAGAAGTACGGCGCGATGACATCCCTCATGCCCGGACAAATCCTCGATCTCCAGCAGGAGGCCGAAGAGTATCTGAAGTCTAAGGCTGCGGAGCTCGATGCTCGCTGGGCCAAGTCGCGCGAGAAGGAGAGCTCCATCATCAAACGTCTCGCGCGCGCAATCGTCACGCCCGACGGACAGCGCTACGAGAAGAAGGGTTGGCTCAATGGACGGCTCTTCGACGCCCTGAACGGGCTTCTCCGGTTGCGCCTGAAACATCTGACGCGTTTCGCGTCCGACAAGGCGCGCGAGGATGCCGAATCCGCCATAAACGAAATCATCGTGGAGCTGGGCAATGGCGAGACCGCCTACAACCGTGCGCTCCAGGACGACTGTCGGGCGTTCTTCGCCGGACTTGCGCAGATATTCCAGAGGCCGGACGGCGGCGCGGACAACGCGGCCATCAAGCGTTATCTCGAACGTATGGACGAGAAGATTCCGGCCGAACTCGCGGAGAAGATATCTCTCCAAGGCTATGGCCGCACAATGACCCACGGGCAGCTTCTCCAGCTCCTGGTTTCCCTCGAGCAGAAGTCCTACTCGAACGCCATCGTCTGGAACGGGCGCGAGGGGCAGGCTGAATTTATCCTTTCGGCGGAGTACGAGAACGCTGACGGCATAATGGAGAAAGTCGTATCCTCCGAGGATCTCCGCTTCATAGAGTGGCTGCGCGCCTTCTACGCCGCCAAACGCGAAGTGCTTTCACCTGTCATGGAGCGCATGACCGGCCAGCCGGTCTACTCCCCGGATCCGCTTTACGCGCCGGTGAAAATATCGATGGAGGATCGCGTCCGGGGCCTGCACACGGATACTTCCGCCCGCTGGGACCCCATTTCCGCCGTCATGTCCCGCCGCGTCGAAACGTTGCGCGACTTCGACGAGGGCGCATCTATTGTCGGCATGTTCTTCGATCGCTCGAACGAAACAGCCAAGATCCTCGCATGGGCGGAGCGCGGCTCTCTGCTTCGCGCAATCTTTACATCGGTCGAAGTTCAGGGCGCAATCCGCCGCGCCTTCGGCAACGGCGAACTGTCGAAGATCCTTACGCAGCTGGAAGCCACCTTCAATGGAGGCGAATCGCGTCGTCGCTCGCCGGGCGAACTCGCCGTGGCCGACAAGGCGATAAACTTCACCACTTATGCCTATCTCGGATTCAACCCGCTTTCCGCGCTCAAACAAACGACGAGCTTCACCGTCTGGGCTAATGTGCTCCCGGGAGGCTTCGGGGACCTTTGGCGGTACATGACGCATTTCGACAAGGAGGTTTTGGCACACCTCAAGGAAACCGATGAATACAAGGTGCGCTACGGCAGCGAAGTAGGATCCGGACAAGACCTCGCCACAAAAGGCCTGTACGACAATCCTTCGCTCAATCCCGTCAGCCGCTTCATTTCCGGCGCGGGCATGTGGCTTCTGAAAAAAGGCGACTTCGTGCCCGGCGGATGGATCGCGCAGGGACTCTACAAGGACCTGCTCGACAAACACATGTCGGAGGGTATGGAGTTTGAAGAGGCTGACAGGCTCTCGGTCACGGAGACGTTCAACCTCCTGGAAGAGACCCAGCAGTCGGGACGGACCTACAACACCAACATGCTTGCGATCGAGCATGGCAGGGTCGGACGCCTTCTCACGCAGTTCACGACATCGCCGCTCCAGCAGCTCCAGTACGAGACGCAAGCCTGGCGCGAATATCGCGACATGGTGCGCTACAAGATGGACGAAAAGCGCATTGCGGAGGCTTTTCAGCGTTGGATGAGGGTTGTCGTCATCAATCACGTTCTGATTCCCGCCGCGATCAATCTTGTGTCGGCGATGTACAACGCCGCGCTTGGCGGAGAGCCGCCCTGGGAGAAAGACGGCTGGCATTGGACACTTCTGATCGAAGTGTTGCTCGGGCAGTTCTCTCGCGTGTTTTTCCTCGGCGCTTTCGCGGAGTCCACGCTAAATGCACTCTTCAAGCGCGAGACTCGCATGCGCTCGGTTCTGCCTGTTGAAGGCGCGATAGGCATGGGCATGTCCGCGGCGATAACCATACGGGATCTCGCGACTCTGGATTACGACCATCTCCAGAAGGATCTGGAGCGTGCGCTTAAATCCACTGCACCGACAAGGATCCCGTACAACCTATACAGGCGGCTGACGGGCGACTCGGACCGCGACCGGAAGGAACGCAAGCGCAATCGCGCTCGATGATCGGGCAACAACTTTCGCGGCGCGTCTTCGGTTTTCGGTCTCCCCGTCGATGCGCCGCTTTTTCATGCCCTCTTTTGGACAGGGGGATTGTTTTTCACAGCCCGAAATACCCGCTTGACAAATCAAAGCGCGATTTGATATACTACGCATCGTTCACCCGTGGTAGCGGAAAGGAACCCGAAAATCCTGGAAGCGACATGGAAACACCTTGCCGGCAGGCAAGTCCAGACTGCGGCGGGAAAGACGCGAAAAGTTGTAAAATCTAAGCGCGATACGCAAAGCGCGACAAGATTTAGCTTTTCAAATCCAACCCCCGCTACCAAAATTCGCGATGTGTCTGGCTCGCGGGCGACACGGCGGACCGTAGCGCAGCCTGGTAGCGCGTTTGCTTGGGGTGCAAAAGGTCACGAGTTCAAATCTCGTCGGTCCGACCAACAGGCGAAGGAGCCGTGTTAGCAAACCTTGAGGTGCGGTGGCCGAGCGGTTAGGTCGCGGACTGCAAATCCGCTTACAGCGGTTCAACTCCGCTCCGCACCTCCAATTTTTTTGCCCAAACATGAACCTGGACCTGAGGACTGTCGTTATAATGGGTGTATGAAGGCAATTACAACATTTATGGTTGTTGCCGTCGCGGCGATGTACGCGACGGCAGGGGAAGAATCGTTGGCAACGAATCGGGTTGAGATTGCCGATCTAGGGACTGTAGTCGTAGAGGGTAGTGCGCTTTCGAAGTACAGGCCTGAAACGGTGAACGGCGGCACTTTCACCGACTTGCCGCCGGAGAAACTTCCGTGCGTCGTCGATACATTGACCGAGGATTTCATACAGGAGCACAATCCAACTGACCTTCACGACTTGATGCGTTTCGGTCCCGGAATCGAAACCGGCGGCAAGTCGCTCCTCATACGCCAGCCGGGAACGTTTACCATCCGCGGCAAGGGCGGCACCACCCCGATGCTGGACGGCGTTCTGCCGATCGGCAGCGGCGCGGGACTTTTCATGGATCCGTTCCTCATGGAGCGCATAGAGGTCGTCAAAGGACCCATCGGTTCCCTCAACGGCGGCGGCGGCGCAATGCAGAACGCCTCCGGCGGCGGTGGATCCATAAACCTGTACATGAAGAGTGCCAGACTGGACAGGGACGAGATAAACCTTCAGGAAAACACCTCCATTGGCAAGCACACGCAGCGCCATCGCGGTATGGTTGACGCGAACGAGACGATTCTGGACGGCAAGGGCGCGGTGCGCGTCGTCGGTACGGCCGACTATTACGAACCGGCATACATCCACGAGGGTTCGCAGAAGGGTGCGCGTCCGCGCGAATCGTTCGCCGTGGCGCCAAGCTTCATTTTTGAACCCAGCGAGGAGGTCCGGTTCGGGCTCAAGACTATGTTCCAGTATGTAGACCAGCCGAGCTACATAGGAGTGCCCGTCTGGCGCGGCCGACCGGGCGGAGGATATTCGTGGTACGAGTCTTCGTGCCGCAAGGGCGACCGCTCGAGGTATGAAAGCTTCATGTTGAATCCGTGGCTGGACTGGCAGGTTAACGACGACTGGCTCCTAAAGTTCGGCGCAAGCCTCATGGTCAACAGCTGGGAGCAGACGACAAGAGAGCCGTATGCGGGGACAAGTGGGACAACCCCTGCCGAACGCAGACGTTACCAGAGAGAATTGCAATATTACTACGCACACGGCTACTGGCCTGTGGGCGTCGACAATGATGTCACCTTCTATCCAGCGGTAGCCCCCTCCAATCTGCCATGGCCAGCCCACGACAAATACATGGTTTCGGGATTCAGCAAAAGCCATCAACTAAACCGCAACTACAGCCTGTACGTGCGTTCTATATACGACAAAGACCTCTGGAAGGATGTCGTCAAGAACTCATTCGTGGTGCAGCCCGACTACTACTATCGCGAATCGAATGGTGGCTTCGGGACTCCAACCTCGCGATACGGGCTGACGGTGCAAGATGCTGTCACATGGGAATGGTTCACGGTCCTCGGCGGCGTCAGATACGACCATTTTGAGCAGGAGGCGTACACTTCCGGTGCGAATAGGTTCCACCATGTTTCCGCAGATGCTGTATCTCCCCGCGGCGGACTTTCCGTGCAGCCTCTAGACTGGCTTGTGTTTTTCGGCAACATCTCTCAGACACGAACCCCAATGCTTGGCATTAGATGCGCTGACGGATCCACCCCGAGCAAGGTTTGGCGTTCCATGCAGCACGAGGCGGGTATTCGTCTTCGTACGGCGGAGCGACTGTGGCTGTCGGTTTCCGCCTACAGGATCCTGCAGGAGAACACTCCGCAGGTGGATAATTCCGGACTGATAACGGGCTATGACGGGCGGAACGTTACGCGTGGTGCGGAGATGTCGCTCACAGGCGACATAACGGACGACTGGACTATGATGGCGATGTATGCATTCAACAAGTACACCGACCGCAATGTCGCGCCGGGAAGTGCGGGTCGCGATTTCGAGCGCGTTCCCGCGCATACGTTTTCGCTGAGCACGTCCTACCGGTTCTCGTCAGGTCCTCTTGCCGATATAGTTGTCGGAGGCGGATACCGTTTCCGCTCCATGAGCTATGCTACGATGAGGGGCTCGTTCGTGCACAAGAACCTACGGTTCGATCCGTCTCACGTGTTCGACATCAATATGTCGATTCCGTTCAAGAAGTTCGGAGGCAGCGAAAACTGGACTCTGACTCTGGGCGTGAGAAACCTTTTCGGAGAGAAGTACTTCGAGTCCGCCCGGCACTTCTACGAGTGCCTCGTCGGAGAACCGAGAACGTTCGAAATCGGCGTGAGGGCCAGATTCTGACAGGGAGATGACGACATGACAGCGTTGAAGGCATGTGAAGTGACACGGAAATTCGGAGCGCAAGAGGTCCTCAAGGGATTCTCGCTTGCGCTGGAAGAGGGCGCGTTCGAGGCGATAATGGGCCCGAGCGGCAGCGGCAAATCGACGTTCCTGCATATCGCGGCGGGGCTCGTCGCTGCAGATTCGGGCAGTGTTGAAATCGGCGGAAAGGACGTGACGAAGATGTCCGACAAGGCTGTCACGATATTCCGGCGCCGCAATATCGGCGTCGTGTTCCAGGCATTCAATCTGCTCAACGAGAAGACTATCCGCGAGAACATCCTCCTGGCTGCGTAGCTCGACCGCGCGAAGATGGATGAAGGGCGGTTCGGAAGACTTGTGGAGTTGCTCGGGCTTGGAGGAATGCTGGGAAAGAAGCCGGAACAGCTTTCCGGCGGCGAACAGCAGAGGGTCGCGATCGCCAGAGCGCTGATCGCGAATCCGTCTGTGGTCCTCGCCGACGAACCTACAGGCAATCTTGACGCCAAGTCGTCGAAGGGGATATGCGCGCTTCTCAAGGAACTGAACGAA
>JAGCPM010000151.1 GCA_017965685.1 Kiritimatiellia bacterium
AGCTGGTGAACTCGTCGATGCCGCCCTCGTAGTGGAAGGTCTCCTCGTGACCGGACTCACCCTCGTTGTCCTTGAAATGAATCTTCACGCCCTTGTGGAGGAACGCCAGCTCGCGCAGACGTGCGCAGAGAATCTCCCACTTGAACGCCCGGCAGGTGAAGATCGAGTGATCAGGGAAGAACGTCACCTTCGTGCCCGTCTCGTCGCCGCAATCGCCGACGACTTCGAGCGGCTTCGTCACGTGCCCGCGCGAAAACTCGATGTGGTGCACTTTGCCGTCGCGCTTGACCTCTACCTTCATCCAGTCGGAAAGCGCGTTCACGCAGCTCACGCCCACGCCGTGAAGTCCGCCCGAAACCTTATAGTTGGAGCCGTCGAACTTGCCGCCCGCATGGAGAATCGTGAGCACGACCTCTATCGCCGGCTTGTGCTGCGTTGGATGCATGTCGACCGGAATGCCGCGCCCGTTGTCGCGCACCGTGAGAGATCCGTCAGGATTGATGATTACGTCGATCATCGAGCAGTATCCGGCTAGCGCCTCGTCGATGGAATTGTCCACGACCTCGTAGACTAGATGGTGGTAGCCGCGCTCGCCGGTGTCGCCTATGTACATCGCGGGGCGCTTGCGGACCGCTTCCATGCCTTCGAGAACCTGTATGTTCTCGGCGTTGTAGTTGCTCTGTTCTTCCATTTATTCCTGCCGTTTCCAGTCTTGCAAACGTTACTGTCCGACCTCCAGCCTCGCGGCGAGTCTTTCCGGGAGTCCTGCCGCCCTGATCTTCGCCTGTGCGGCGGCGATATCGTATTCAAGGCGCCTGAAGACGACCGTCTTCTGCACGCTGTCGTATATTACGTACGTCGCCCTGGGATCGCCGTCGCGCGGCTGGCCTATGGAGCCGACGTTGATGAAATACTTCCTGCCCGCGACAAGTTTGAAATCCTGCGGATCGATTCTCGCCACGCCCTGCATCGACTTTTCGTATATCATCGGGCAGTGCGTATGGCCGTGGAAGCATACGGGCGTCTTCTGGTTCACGAAGTTGGCCGCCGCCTGAAGATTGTCAAAGACGTATCCGAACGTCATGGGATTGTCGTTCGTCGAGTGGACCATGGAGATCCCCTTCACCGTCTTCTGGAACGGCAGCGCGCCCAGCCACGCAAGCTCGTCCTCCGAAAGCTGCGCCCTCGTCCACTCCACAACGAACGCGGCATGAGGGTTGAAGTCGGAAAGGTTCATCTCGCGGCTTACGTAGTAATCGTGGTTGCCCATCATGACGGGACATCCGATTGCGCGGATTATGTCGAGGCACTCGTGCGGATTGGCGTTGTAGCCCACCACGTCGCCCGTGCAAAGGAACTCCTCCACACCTTGTGCACGGCAATCGTCCAGCACCGTATTCAGCGCCTCCAGATTGGCGTGTATGTCTCCAAGTATCGCGATTTTCGCCATGTGGTAACTCTTCCTTTTCGGTCTTGCGGCCTTACTTGAGCAGCGCCGCCGCAATATGGAGGTCTTCGACGGTCGTTATCTTGAAGTTTGGCGCCTTCGTCTCGAAAATCTGAACCTTCGCCTCCTTGTCGGTCAACTCCACGGCCTGGCAGTCGTCCGTGACCTCCGTCTTGGGATCGAGCGTCTCGTAGGCGGACTTGAGGGCCTTGTACTGGAAAGCCTGCGGAGTCTGAACCTGCCAGAGCTTGGCGCGGTCAACTGTCTCCGCCACGGTCACGCCCTTCTCGACGCGCTTGACGGTATCGGTCATCCTGTGGCCGACAGTCACGGCCGGTAGCCTCTTCGCCAGTTTCACGACCTCCTCGATCATCTCGTTGGTGACCAGCGGCCGCGCGCCGTCGTGCACCACGACGATCTTCGTGTCGAAGTCGCAAGCGGCAAGAGCCGCCTTGACGGAATCCTGCCTCTTGTTGCCGCCCGGGACGATCTTGACGAGCTTGTGGATGCCGAACATCTTGGCGACCGCCTTTGCGGCGACCTGCTGGTCCTTGCGCACTGCGAGGATTATCCTGTCGATTGCCGGGCACCTCTCGAACGCCAGAAGCGACCATGCCACGACCGGCTTGTTCACTAGCGAAAGGAACGCCTTGTCCGTTCCCGCGCCCATTCTTTCCGATTTACCCGCAGCCAACACGATGGCAGTAGTCATGGCGTATTCCTCCCGCAGCATTTCTTGTATTTCTTGCCCGAACCGCAAGGGCACGGGTCGTTTCGTCCGACACTCGTTCTCCTGACCGGCGCCGGCTTGGCGCCCATCGGCGGGATGTTAGATCCGCCGCCCTGCGCGGCCTTCGTCTGCGCCATCATCTGCGCGAACATGTCCGCGACCGTAAGCCCGTTTGCACCCGCCGGTTTCGCCGCACCGCCCGAAGCGCGCCGCTGGCCGGAAGCCTCGAACGCGGATACGTTCGTCTGAGCCGCCCTCTGCTGCGCCTGCGCCATCGCCATCATCCGCCGCATGTTCACAGCCGTCATAGACCGGAATTCGCCGTTCACGACTTTCGTCTTGATCGAGCCCATAAGAGTCTCGAACATATCGAAGGCCTCTTTCTTGTACTCGATCAGAGGATCCCTCTGTCCATAGGCCCTGAGCGAAACACCATGCCTCAGATCGTCCATCGCCCTCAGGTATTCCTGCCATTCGCGGTCGATCACGCTGAGGAACACCCTCTTTTCCATGTAGGGCAAGGTCTCTTGGTCTTCGCTCTCGCACTTTGAATTGTACGCGGCTTCGACCCGCCCGAAAACAAGATCACCCGCCGCAACCACGTTGCCCATGAGCGGCCTCATCTCGTCTTCCGTGACGGTCACCGGGAAAGTCACGCCCAGCCAGTTCATGAAGTCTATCAGGCTGCCGTCCTTCGGATCGAAGAGATACCTTTCGCACTGTATCCTGACGAGGTCGTTCATCACGTCGAGGATCGTATCGTGGACGGTCTTCTGGTCGCCGTTGAGTATGCGCGATCTCAGCTCGTAAATGTTCGAGCGCTGCTTGTTCATCACCTCGTCGTATTCGAGAGTCCTCTTTCTGACGGCGTAATGCTGCTGCTCGACGCGTCTTTGCGCGGTCTCGACGGAGCGGTTTAGCCATCTGTGCTCCATCACCTCGCCTTCCTCGAGCCCGAGCTTGA
>JAGCPM010000152.1 GCA_017965685.1 Kiritimatiellia bacterium
CCCGAACAGGGCTATGTGGAACGCGGAAAGTCGAAGCGGCGCAGATACGAGGACTGCTGGAACAACGACTTCGGCGGGGATGTGGAGTTCTGCGACAACGGAACGCAGATCGCGTTCACGACTGGCGGCGACCTCTACGTCATGGACACCGTCATTCGCGAGCCTACGCTCGTCCATGGCGACACCATCACCCACGAGCGGGAGTGCGTCTTCTCGCCCGACGGGCGCGCCCTCTATTATACTTCCGACCGCGGCGATTCCGTGAGCATCATAAAGGCCGAGCCTGAGGATCCGTCCAAGCCGTGGTGGGAGAATTCGTCCTTCAAAAAGACAACCCTTATCGACTCCATATCGCAGCGCCTGAGGTTTTCGATATCGCCCGACGGATCGCGCTTCGCATGGCAGGATCCTTGCGGAGTCTTTACCTTCGCAGACACCAACGGCAATGTCATCGCCAAGGGCCCGCCGGCGACCGAGGGCGGCGCGTACGCCTGGTCGCCAGACGGGCGCTGGGTGGCGGCTCAGCTCGCGGACGAATTCGCCAACCACGACGTCTGGATTATCGCCACAGACGGCACGAGCCAGCCCTACAACATATCGCGAAACTTCAAGTATGACGGCGAACCGGCGTGGTCGCCGGACGGCCAGATTATCGCGTTCGTCTCGGAACTGCCCGAGCTCGGCGCGGGCAAGTACTTGAGATACGTATATCTCGACAGGGCAAGGGAGGAGGTCGAGACCTACACCTACGAACTGGAAAAGGCGCGCGAGGTCATCCGCGACAACGCCACGGACTCCCGCTACGCCGCTCTCGCGAACGTCCAGGACGAAAAGAACAAGGATTTTTCGACGAAAATCGATTTCACCGACATGGACCAGAGGGTGCGGACGGTTCATGCGAACGCTTCGTTGCCGTTCTTCGCCTGGGATTCCAGGACTTTGGCCTACGCGTCGTCGGACAAGTCGACGGACTCCATAAAGATACCGAACGAACTCAAAGGGAAGAAGCTCTTCAACTGCGTCGGCTATCCAAGAGCCTGGGTGGAGAAGGACGACAGGGTGCTTTGGGTCGTCGACATGCTGCCCGCGATAGGTGAAAACAAGCTGTCGTTCAACGTATACCAGAACACGATATACAAGGACTATCAGGAACTTGGCTTCAGGACGGCGTGGGCCCGCATCCGCGACCTTTACTACGATCCGCAGACGCACGGCGCCGACTGGACGGGGATAGGCGAGAGGTTCCTCGAGCCGGCCCGCAACGCCTCCAGCTATTCAGTGCTCATCCGCGTCATGAACATGGTGCTCGGCGAGCTCGACTCGTCGCATCTCGGGTTCTACAAGAACGAGAATTCCATAAAGGAATGGGGCAACCGCACTCCAACCGGCGCATGGGATACCCAGACCGCCCATCTCGGGCTTAGGTTTGAGCCTGAAAACGCTCCTGACGGGTGGATTGTCCGGGACGTCATACCGGGCGGCCCCGCCGACATGAGAGGCTTCGACATACGGCCCGGCGACGTTGTAATCGCCGTTGACGGGCAGCCGGTCGGCGGTGGAATCGACCCAACATTGGTGCTGAACGGCCCTGCGAAAAGAAAGGTCCGCGTAACGTTCCGCAGGACCGGAGGCGGAGCCGATACCGTTGTGATTCCCTCCTGCTCCTATTCCGACGTGAGAAGGCTCATCGCTGCGGAGGAACTGGCCGCCAAGCGCCGCTACGTACATGACAAGAGTTCGGGCCGCTTCGGTTACCTGAACATTGACGCGATGGACTACCAGTCGCTTTGGCGCTTCCAGCACGAGGTGTTTTCCGAGGGCTACGGGCGCGACGGTCTTGTCATAGACGTGCGCAACAACTATGGCGGGTTCACGGCCGACCAGATGCTCCAGATACTTCTCGGTGCCGACCATTCCCGCGCCGTCACCAGAACATGCGGTCCGGGCTATCTGTTCGGCTACTGGGGGCGTCCCGTATGGTCGAAGCCCATTGTCGTGCTCTGCAACGAAAACACCGGCTCGAACGGCGAGATATTCTCCCACGCCATAAAGACGCTGAAGCGCGGCAAGCTGGTCGGGCGCGAGACGGGCGGCGGCGTGATAGCCACCTACGATTCCAACCTCCTCGACCTGGGCGCGTTCAGAGACGCGCGGTACGGATGGTTCGTCCTCGACGGAACCGACATGGAGCACCATGGCGCGAAGCCCGACTTCGAGGTGGACGATCTACCGGGCGAGATACTCAAAGGCGTAGACTCCCAGCTCGACAAGGCGATAGAAGTGCTCGGCGACGAGGTGACGGCGTGGGAGAAGGCGAATCCGCCGATAAACTTCAAATTCTCAAGATGATCGGGGTGTCTAGATGATGTGTTTCTGGAGTATCACCCTCGCATTGCCTCTTCTTGCGTTCGGGGCGGCAAGTCTCGCCGCGCCGGCGAAAGCGAAGGCTTTCGAGGTGTGGCTCAGATTGTCCGGCAAGGTCGCCGCTTCGCTGACTGCGGCGGCATGGCTCTGGACGGCCTTCGAATGCGCGACGATAGGCATAGACGTTTTCGATATGGTCCTTTTGAAGGAGCCGACGGGCGGCGTTTTCACGTGGGTGCTCGCCGTGGTGCTGGCCTACTTGACTTTCAGGTGGATGCGGCCGAACCTTTCCGTAAGGGCGCTTTCCGGAATCCTTATGCTCATTCCCGCCGAACTTTTCAAGACGACCCGGCTTCTCGTGCCGGAAAGCGGCTTTGCGCCTGTGCAGATCGTCGTAGCTACGGCGTATGCCGGGGCGATCGCCGGCATGTATGGAATGTTTTATCCTTGGCGCCTGGAGAAGGCGCTTGACATAATCTATCGCAGCGAACGGACGGCGAGGGCGCTTGGCGGCGTTCTTCTGGGCTGGGGAGCGGCGATTCTAATCGCGGGAATGACATCATGAAAAAGGGGATAATCATGGCTGTGGCGGCGGCAACGGCATTGGGAGCTCAATGCTCCATAGGTACGGCATACGACGCGACGAACACGGTAAGGACCGTGCGCGCGCCGGGCAAGGCCTGGACGATGGATGTATCCAGCGACGTCCAGTACAGGATAAGCTTCTTCCGGCCGGACGTCTTCCGGCTGGAGGCCGCAAAGTTCAAGGAGTCCGGCGAAGGCGCCAACAAGGTGAAGACGCCCGACTACACCGACAGCCGCAACAATCCCGGGCACGCTCAGATACTCGTCGATGAATACCGCGAAGACGATAGCGAAGTCTCGATGGAGGAAACCGAAGGCGAAGTAGTCTACAGGACGAGCGAGATCGCCGTCAGGTTCGCCAAGCCCGGCTACAGGATGTCCGTCGAGACGTGGCGCGGAAAGAAGATATTCGAGGAGTCGAAGCCTGTGGAGTTCGTCTCGACGAACGAGGGGATCATCAGCAACCTGTACACGGACAGCACGGTGATCGACGATTTCGCCCGCAACCGCGGCATCACCATCAGCTATCAGGATCTGATCCGTTCCTATATGCGCCTGACCGATTATCTTGAGGGAAAGGTCCCCTCCATCGACGTCGAGGTCACGATCAACGGCGAAAAGCAGCTGATGTTCGATTATGAGCAGGAGACCGTCCACATGGTCG
>JAGCPM010000153.1 GCA_017965685.1 Kiritimatiellia bacterium
GCCATCAGGTCTGCTACATGCCGGAGTTCCTGACCGAGCGCACGCATATTGAAGACTTCAAGAAACAGCCGATGGTCTTCACGGGCGCGATTGAGCTGCTATGCCAGATATTCAAGGGCAAGACGTTCACCACAATGTCTCCGCTCGAGGCCGAGATAACGAAGTACTGCCACAACGTGTTCGGCGCATACAAGGTTACCTATTTCAACGCGGTATACGACTACTGCCGGCAAATGGGCGCAGACTGGGCGCGCGTTCATGCAGGAATGCTACTCTCCGGCTACATCAACGACACCCACACGTTCGTGCCGGGTCCTGACGGCAAGTTCGGCTACGGCGGAAAGTGCTTCCCGAAGGATGTGAACGCCTTCGCGAAGATGACGGAGGGCACACCTCTCGGAACGCTTCTGGCGCCGCTTCACGAACTGAACGTCAGGTTCCGCGGTGTGGAGGAACACATCTGATTTAGCAATGTACGGCAACATTCCTCTTTGGCTTTCGATAGCTTTCATCGCAGGAGGTCTTGCCGTCCTCGCATGGAGTTCCGACCGCTTTGTCGTCGGATCGGCGTCTCTGGCCCGGATTCTGGGTATTTCGCCGTTCGTGATTGGCATGGTGATCGTCGGTTTCGGCACCAGCGCGCCCGAACTGCTCGTCAGCGTCTTTTCTGGCATCGCGGGGCGTTCCAATCTTTCTCTAGGGAACGCATACGGCAGCTGCGTGTTCAACATAGCGGGAATCCTGGGTGTGGCCGCGCTTGTGCACCCCTTGTCGGTCAAGCCGTCCATAGTCTTTGGCGGCGTGCCGCTCTTGACCGCCATAGCGGTGCTCTCGATGTTCCTGCTCTGCGACGGAACCCTCTCCCGCGCCGACTCCTTCATTCTTCTCGCGGCGTTCGCCATCGTCATGCCACTCTATTGCAGATTCGACAAAAAGGCGGAAACCCCTGAAGCTCCGGACCTGCCCGGCGAAACGGGCGTTTTGAAATCTCTCTTTTGGACGGCCGTCGGATTGGTCGCGATGGTTGCCGCGAGCCACATTCTGGTTTGGGGCGCCGTTGACATGGCAAGGGCTTTCGGCGTGGACGAATTCTTGATTGGCCTCACCGTCGTCGCCATAGGCACCAGCATTCCCGAACTCGCGAGCGCGATAGCCGCCGCCCGCCGCCGCGAATCCGAGCTCGTGCTCGGAAACATCGTTGGCTCCAACATCTTCAATACTCTCGCTGTCGTGGGAATCGCCGGTGCGATAAGCCCCTCTCCCGGCTTTTCAGTATATGTGCTTTCGCGCGATCTGCCCGTGCTGATCTGCGTCACGCTCTCTCTCGCCGCGTTCGGTTTCAACCGTTCCGACTGGCGAAAGAACGGGACTGCCGGACGCTCCGCCGGACTCTTCTGGCTTGCGCTTCAGATTCTTTACATGGCCGTGATGCTTTATCAGGAGATTCGCCGATGAAGATCGAGATTCTGCCGTCGCTTCTCGCCGCCGACTACGGAAGGCTTGCCGAGGAAATATTGCGCGCCCAGGATGCGGGCGCCGATGCGCTGCATATAGACATAATGGACCCGTCGTTCGTGCCAAACTTGTCGTTCGGGCCGGATATCGTAGCGCTCTGCCGCAAGGTTGCGCCGGGATTCTATCGCCACGTCCACCTTATGATGCGCCGCCCCGACCTCTACGCCGCGAGGTTTGTCGAATGCGGCGCCCAGACGCTCCAAGTCCATATCGAGGCGGATTGCGACCTTCACGATACCCTGAAGATGATTTCCTCCCTGGGCGCGAAACCTGCCTTGGTGCTGAATCCTGAGACTCCGGTCGAAAGGATTTTCCCATATCTTGACGAGGCGAAAGAAGTGCTTGTCATGACCGTCCATCCAGGAAAGGGCGGCCAGTCGTTCATACGCGAAGTTCTTCCGAAACTCGAAATCTTGCGGCGGATGCGTCCAGAGATGGATTTGATGGTCGATGGCGGCATAAATGACAATACAGGCAAGGAATCCATCGCCGCCGGTGCCAACCAGCTCGTCGCCGGGAGCTGGCTCTTCGGAGCCGGCGACATGAAGTCCAAAATAGCGAGGCTCAGATCATGAAGGTCGTGGTCGCTGTAACCGGCAGCATCGCCGCCTACAAGGCTGTCGATCTCGTGAGGCTTTTCGTCAAGGGCGGCGACGACGTCAGCGTGATGATGACGAAGGCCGCCTGCGAATTCGTGCGGCCGCTCACGTTCCAGACCCTTTCCAGGAATCCGGTCTACGTGGACGAGTTTGCGCCGCCGGTCGAATGGAAACCGGGCCATGTGTCGCTTGCCGATGCGGCGGATATGATAGTCGTCGCCCCGGCCACGGCGAACACCATTGCGAAGATACGCTTCGGCATCGCCGACAACTTCGTGACTTCGACTCTCCTTGCGACCCGGGCCAAGATAGTAGTCGTGCCGGCGATGAACACCGGAATGTGGGAGAATCCCGTCACGCAGGATAATGTGGCCGCCCTGAAGGCGCGAGGCGCTACGATAGTCGATCCCGATACCGGCGAACTCGCCTGCGGCGCGACGGGAAAAGGCCGCATGATGTCGCCCGATGCAATCTACAGGATCTGCAAGGGGGCTTGATTCCATGCCGATTTACGTGTACGAGGCCAAGGATGCGAAGAAGAGCTGTTCTAAGTGCAAGGACGGCTTCGAGATAAGCCAGCGCCTCGCCGAACCGAAACTCGACCACTGCCCATACTGCAGGGCACCCGTCCAGCGCATCATACAGGCTCGAGGTTTGCGCCACTCCGAAACCGATCTCAACTACCGCGCGAAACGGGCCGGGTTCCACGCCATGAAGCGCATCGGAAAAGGTGAATACGAAAAGATGTACTGATATGAAGACGAAACCCCTGTTTATTGTGATGTCGGCTCCGTCCGGCTGCGGAAAATCCACCCTAATCGACATGCTTCTCCAGGAGTATTGCGACATCGTCTACTCCATCAGCTGCACTACACGCGAAAGGCGCGGCGAGGAGGAGGACGGCATCGACTACCATTTCATGGATAAATCCCGCTTCGAGGATCTTGTCGCCCAGAACGCCTTCATCGAATACGCAAAGGTCCACGACAACTACTACGGAACCCTTAAGGCGCCGATTGAGGAAGTTCTCGCCGAAGGCAATTCCGTGATACTCGACATAGACGTTCAGGGCGCGGCTAAGATACGCGATTTCGTCCGCGCTCTTCCTGATACCGACCCGATGAAGATCGGCTACGTGGACATATTCGTGATGCCGCCTTCCATGGAGGAGCTCGAGCGACGCCTCACCGGCCGCGGAACGGATTCTCCCGCCGCCATAGCCCGCCGCCTCGCAAATGCGGAAGGGGAGATTGCGCGCGCCGACGAATATATGTTCAAGGTCGTCAATGACGATCTCGCCCACGCCTACAAAAGACTGTGCGACCTGATTGACGCCTTGGGGGGAAGAATGTAATGAAATGCATCGTCGCGGTCCCCACCTATGACGAGAAGGAAAACGCCGCCAGAATGTCCGAGGCGATCCTCTCGCTCAACGGCGAGGCCGATGGCGTCGAGTTCGAACCTCTTTTCATAGACGACAATTCACCGGACGGCACGGGCGAAATACTTGATGCCCTCGCCGCGAAGGACCGCCGCGTGCATGTCCTCCACCGCGAGAAGAAGGAGGGCCTCGGCCGCGCGTATGTCGCCGGCTTCAAGGAGGCCCTTAGGCTTGGCGCGGACAGAGTCGTCCAGATGGATTGCGATTTCTCGCACGATCCGGGCGACCTGCCGCGGCTTGTCCTCTCCTGCGAAGGCGAGAAGGCTCTTTCGATCGGCTCGCGCTACGTCAAGGGTGGCGGAACTCCAGGCTGGCCTTTGTTCCGCCGAATCATATCTGTCGCCGGAGGAATGTTCATACGCCTTGTTACAGGCATGAAGATACGCGATGTTACCGGCGGCTTCAAATGCTGGAGTCGCAAGGCTCTGGAAGGGATCGGGCTCGACGAAGTAGCTTCATCCGGATATTCCTTCCAGCTTGAAATGAACTACAGGGCATGGCAGACGCGGTGCCGCATAGTGGAGATTCCTATCCTTTTCACCGATCGCGTTGCAGGCTACTCGAAGATAACGCCGGGAATCGCGCTCGAATCCGTTTGCGTCGCATTGAGGCTGGGGAGGGGCAAGTGAGAATCCTGGCCGAGGCAGAGTGGGTTCAAAGCGATGAGAGCCCGAATCCGGACGTATCGTTCGTCCCGGCGATGGAAAGGCGCCGACTTACTCCTGTAGAGAAGGCTGCGCTGAGCGTCGCCCGCAAGGCTCTCGAAGCGCTGCCTGAGGGTGAGCGCGAAATTCCCGTCGTGTTCGCGTCTCGCTGGGGCGAGATAGGCGTTACCGTGAAACTCATGCGCCAGATGCACGATGAAGGCGAGATGTCGCCTGCCGGATTCTCTAATTCGGTCCATAACGCCGCGCCCGGACATCTGTCGCTCCTCATGAAGAACAAGGCGCCCTATACCGCAATCGCCGCCGGAGAAAAATCGTACGAGATGGGCCTTCTCGAGGCGTCCGCATATCCAGGCAGGGTGCTTTTCGTATATGCGGAAGAGGCTACTCCCGAATTCTACCGCCCGCATTTCAAGGACGTGCAAAAAGCCCACGCTGTTGCAAAGGTGATCGAGAATGAAAAGTAAAAAATCGCTTCACCGTTTTTCATTCTTCGTTCTCCGTTCTTCATTCCTGGCGTTTCTCGCGCTCGCCGGTTGCGATGCGCACCATGCCGGTGCTTCAGCCGAATGGACCTGCATGGGCACTAACGCCAAGCTGCTCTGCCGCAATGCCGCCGATATCGAGGTTGCCGATCGAGTGAAGAAGCTTTTTGCCGACATCGAAACCCTCCTTAGCGCCCACAATTCTGAAAGCGAACTCGCGCGGCTGGCGAAACTGACGGATGCGGAGGTTCTTGAGAATTGCGATTCTCTCGTCCGTCCCTGCTACGAGGCTGCATTCCGCTACAGGGAGATGACTGGCGGAGTGTTCAATCCTCGCTGGCGCGGCGCGGGAACGATGGATCTGGGCGCGATAGCCAAGGGCTTCGCCGTCGATCTCGCCTGCGAGCTTGTTGGCGACAGGGAGGTCCTGATCGATCTCGGTGGCAATATGAAATCCTGCGGCGGAACCTGGCGGGTCGGCATATACGGCTCGGACAGGATACTCTCGCTCGGAAAGGGCGAGGCCTGCGCAACAAGCGGCGAATATTTCCGTGGCGCGCACATAAAGGACGGCCGCGACGGCAGCGAAGTGAAGAAGGGCGGTTTTTCGGTCACGGTCGTCCATTGCACGAGTGCGATGGCCGCCTATGCTCTTTCCACCGTTTTGTGGATAACCAAGGAGCGCGACGCGGCGAAATACGACGCCGGCGCAAAGGAGGCCATATGGCAAGAGTGATAGCGATGGACGGCCCGAGCGGCGCCGGCAAATCAAGCGTGTCGAAGATTGTCGGCAAACGCATGGGATTCCTGCACGTCGATTCCGGCGCGCTGTACCGCATAATGACGTGGCAGTGCCTCGCGAAGGGCGTGGATACGAAGAATCCCGAAGCCGTCGCAAAGGCCGTGCGCGAGGTCGATATCGAGCTCAGGCCCGAAAACGGCTCGATAGAATACTATGTCGGCGGCGAACTGCCCGGCAATCGCATCCGCACGCCGCAGATCAATGCGAACGCCTCCTACGTCGCCACCGTCAAGGAGGTGCGCGACAAGGTCACGGCCATACTGCGCTCGATGACCGCCTACGGCGACATCATAGTCGAGGGACGCGACATAACCACGGCCGTATTCCCGGATTCTCCCGCCCGCTTCTATCTCACCGCCAGCGCGGAAGCCCGTGCGCGCCGCCGCCAAAAGGAAGAAGTCGCCAAGGGGATCGCCAACCAGAGCGAAGAAGCCGTCCGCGCCTCGCTTCTCGCACGCGACAAGATCGATTCTACCCGCAAATACGCGCCTCTCGTGAAGGGCGACGGCGTGCTTGAGATAGATTCGAGCGACCTCACTCTGGACGAGGTCGTGGAGACC
>JAGCPM010000154.1 GCA_017965685.1 Kiritimatiellia bacterium
ACCATCCTTCCGAGTGCCTGCAGAAGGGCCAGGAAGTCGAGGCGGTTGTCATCGACGTCAATCCTAAGGAGCAGCGTATCAGCCTTGGCCTCAAGCAGGCACAGACCGATCCGTGGTCCGAGATTACGGCGAAGTATCCCGTCGGCAGCGTTGTCAAGGGTAAGATTTCGAAGGTCGCGTCGTTCGGCGCGTTCATCGAACTCGAGGACGGCGTGGACGGGCTCATCCACATCTCGCAGATCAGCGACCAGAGAATCGACAAGGTGCGCGACGCGCTTGATGTCGGCCAGGAAGTCGAGGCGAGGGTGGTCAAAGTCGACCGTGCTGAGCGCAGGATCGGGCTTTCGATACGCGCGATGAACATGACCGAGGACGAAGTCAAGCGTCTTTCCGGCGAGACCGTCGGAGAAGAGACGGATGGCTCCCAGGCGTCTGGCGGCGACAGCTTCGGCAACGCGTTCGAGGCGGCTTTCGCGAACGTCGAATGGCAGCCCGGCAACTAAGGACATACACAAGGAGACACGACAATGTCAAGAGTATGCGCTATATGCGGCAAGGGTCCTTCGGTCGGCAACACGATCGTCCGCAAGGGCTCGCCGAAGTACAAGGGCGGCATCGGTCTGCACACGACCGGCATCAGCAAGAGGCGTTTCCTGCCGAATCTGCACACGGTGAGGACCGTTGATGCGGCCGGCAACACGAAGCGCGTGACGGTCTGCGCCCGCTGCCTCAAGAACGGCAAGGTCACGAAGGTCTGACAACCATCTCGAAGAAGAACACACAGAAAGGAACAAACAAAATGGCAATCAAAGTAGGCATCAACGGCTTCGGCCGTATCGGTCGCATGGTTTTCCGCGCCGCTGTGGAAAACTTCGCGGACGACATCGAAGTGGTCGGCATTAACGACCTCCTCGACCCCGACTACCTGGCGTACATGCTCAAGTACGACTCGGTGCACGGCAAGTTCGACCATGATATCAAGGTCGATGGCACCACGATGACCGTCGACGGCAAGGCGATTCGCCTCACCGCCGAGAAGGATCCCGCAGCCCTCAAGTGGGGCGAGGTCGGGGCCGAAGTCGTCGTCGAGTCCACGGGTCTCTTCCTCACGGACGAGAAGGCCCGCGCGCACATCGCCGCTGGCGCCAAGAAGGTCATCATGTCCGCTCCTTCCAAGGACGCGACGCCGATGTTCGTCTATGGCGTGAACGACAAGACCTACGCCGGTCAGGATATCATCTCGAACGCGAGCTGCACCACGAACTGCCTTGCGCCTATCTCGAATGTCCTCAACGACGCGTTCGGCATCAAGCGCGGTATCATGACCACGATCCACGCCGCCACCGCGACGCAGAAGACGGTCGACGGTCCTTCCAAGAAGGATTGGCGCGGCGGCCGCGGCATCCTCGAGAACATGATTCCCAGCTCGACGGGTGCGGCGAAGGCGGTCGGCAAGGTTCTTCCCCAGCTCAACGGCAAGCTCACTGGCATGTCGGTCCGCGTTCCTACGAGCGACGTTTCCTTCGTCGACCTCACGGTCGAGCTTGAGAAGGCGGCGACTTACGAGGAAATCTGCGCGGCCATGAAGGCAGCTAGCGAGGGCGAGCTCAAGGGCGTTCTCGGTTACACGGACGAGGCTGTCGTCTCGACCGATTTCCGCGGCGATGCCCGCACGTCGATCTTCGACGTCAAGGCCGGCATCCAGCTCGATCCCACGTTCGTCAAGGTCTGCTCGTGGTACGACAACGAGTGGGGCTATTCGAACAAGGTCCTCGAGATGGTTCGCGTGATCGCGAAGTAACCTCGCGCCGCATTAGCGGCAAATGGAAGCGGGGCGGCCTTCGGGCCGTCCCGTTCCGTTTTCCGGAATCGGTGCGGCAAATCTGCCGTTTCCCATTGCGCCAAGGCTTAGATTTTTGATATACTTTCCACAATCAATGGTCTCAATCGGTTTATCTCGTCCTGCGAAAGGGCATGGCGTCAAGGCATCCGCATACTTGACGGCTGCGAAGCGTTCCCGGAAAATGCCGCCGCATGTCGTTGTGACTGCTGGGCCGACGCGCGAACATATCGATCCTGTAAGGTTCCTCTCAAATCCTTCTACCGGCAAAATGGGGTTTGCTGTCGCTAGGGCTGCCGCGGAGCGCGGATATCGCGTCACCCTCGTTACCGGGCCAGTCGCGCTAAGGACGCCGAGAGGCGTGCAGAGGGTAGATGTCACGAGCGCTCTGGAAATGGAAGCCGCGGTCGCCCTGTCCGATGGCGACGTATTGATAGCGACCGCGGCCGTAGCCGATTGGCGGCCCAAGATCTGCGCAAAAGCGAAGCTCAAGAAGAGCGCGATGGCGGGAGTGCTGGAATTGGTGCGCAATCCAGATATTCTCAAGGAATCGAATATCCCACGCAAAATCGGCTTCGCTGCCGAAACCGGCGATCCGGTCGCGGAGGCCTTGCGCAAGTGTCGCGAGAAGGGCTTGGAGTTCTGCGTAGCAAACGACGTGAGCGAGAAGGGGTGCGGTTTCGGAACGGCGGCGA
>JAGCPM010000155.1 GCA_017965685.1 Kiritimatiellia bacterium
GCACTTCGCGCGGCGCAACGGAGTCTCTTAAAGAGATGGGCTTTGATCCGGTTATGGTTCCCGTCGGCCACGCATTCGCCAAGCCGAAAATGCGCGAAACGGGCGCGGTTTGCGGTGGAGAGCTTGCCGGCCACTACTATTTCCGCGACTTCTTCGGTTGCGACAGCGGTTTTCTGGCCGCGATTTCCATCCTTGGCGAGGCGGCGAAGGCGAAGGCAACCGGAATGTCGTTTGCGGATTTGGTAGCGCCGGTTTCCTCCCGCTATGCAAACTCCGGCGAAATCAATTTCGACGTCTCCTCGAAAGAGACGGCCATGACCCGCGCGCTGGCGGCGGCGGACGCGAACTTCCCAAAGCCGCTTTCTGAATCGCGCATCGACGGCGTCCGAATCGACTATGCCGAGGGCTGGTTCAATATCCGCGCCTCAAACACCGAGAACTGCCTGCGGCTTGTGGCGGAGTGCGACACAAAAGCGCGGCTTGATTCATGGCTCGCGACAATGAAAAGAGCAATAGCGCCATGAGGATCGATTTCCACGTCCATTCCACCGCGAGCGACGGCTCCTTCCCGCCCGCCGGTCTCGCCGCCGAGGGCAAGGATTTCTTCGCAATGGCCCTCACCGATCACGACAACACCGACGGCATCGCGGAATACCTCTCGGCGAAAATACCGACCGCACTCCGTCGCATCGCGGGTGTGGAGCTTTCGATCGAGCCGGGCGAAGGCTTCGACAAGTTCCATCTCCTCGCGCTCGGGATAGACGTGTCCAATGCAGCGCTCAAGGCTTTTCTAAGGCGCATCCTCGATGGTCGCAACGGCCGGAACGATCGCATAATCGCCAACTTCGCGCGCCTTGGCATAGAAATGCCGGATATCGAGACGTACGCCAACGGCGAAGTGCTGGCGCGTCCGCATTTCGCGAAATACCTCTTCGACCACGGCTATGCGAAGACGCCCAAAGAGGCTTTCGACAAGTATCTCCTGCCCGATTCGCCGCGCGAGACCCGCTGCTACGAAGAGCGCTACCATCCGCCGCAGGAAGAGACTTTCCGCATCGTCCACGCCGCCGGCGGAATCGCAGTCATGGCGCACCCGAAATACTGGCGGCTCGAATGGAAAACATCAGGAATCGATTACAAGGCGGCGGAAAAGGAACTCGCCCGGCTGAAGGAGGCGGGGCTTGACGGACTCGAGTGCCACTACCGCGCGAACGATGTGGACGAAGACGTCAAATTCACCAACATCGCGACCGCGCTCGGGCTGCTCAAGACGGCAGGCAGTGATTTCCACGGCGCGAACAAGCCCAACATTCCTCTCGGAATGGAAGTAAGCGAGGCGTTCATAAGGCCAACCCTCGACCGCCTCGGCGTGAATTAGGTGGTTGCAATGGAAGGGTGATTTTGATATACTGCCACCCTAGAGGGGAAACACACGAAGGCAAGTATGAAAACAAAGTTGACGATAGGCGCCGCAATCTTCGCGGCAGTGGCAACAACCGCGATGGCGGAAACCATAGTCGATACGTTTGAGAATGATACAGCCGGTTCTGCGCCGGCATTAAGTTGGTCCGCCGGAACAGTCGTGGCTGATAAAACGCTGACAGAGCCAGCGTATGGCTACCCCACGACGGCAACACACACAAATACTCTCGATATTGCAGGGACTGCAACCCGTGCTACGTCAGGCAACAATGTCTTTGACATGATGGTTAAACTGAATAAGGTGGACGATGATCTTCCCACGCCGGAAGCTTCACCGCTATTCGCGGTCGCGGTTGATACGAGCGGTGCTCTGAAGCTCTACTGCAAAGAGACGGCGGACGGCGCCGCCGGCTGGTCTCCGGCGCTTGGCACATGCGCTGATGACACGTGGATGCGCCTCACATTTGATGTGAGCACCAATGACAACAGCTTTGTTGTAGCCAAGGATGGTGTTCTGACCGGTACGACATACTACCTCGCGAACCCGAAGCCGGTCGGCATCGTCACGAACGTCACCGTCGAGGGCTCTACTGCAATCGACGACTTTGTCGCAACAAGCGGCTCCTTCGCTCCGTATGCGCAGGTGGATGACCGCGGTGATCCAGCCGTTGTTACATCGACCGATTACCCCGATATTGCCGTCCCGACTAAGTATCTGACAACGTACTCTCTTCCCGCTACTTCCGAGGCGGCAGGTGCAACGATTCCGAACTCCTCGCTGAAAGTTGCGCAGGCTTATCAGGTCGGTGTTGCGCCGACTGAAGGGGCGACATTCGAAATCGAGGAGGCGGCGTTCGACGGGACCAATCTAACGCTTACGTTCCCGGGCGACTGGCCAGCAGGATCATACACGGTCAAGTATGGCACGACCGCCGAATGCCTTCACACTGCCACAGGAACCGCTACCAAGGAAGGCGGCAATAATAAGGTTACGTTGGCGATACCGGATTTTGGTGGCGGCAACGTGCTCTACTACAAGGTTTCGAGGTGACGTCTGGTAGGTGATTAGGTGCCTTCTGGCAGTGAGCAAGGTGTCATCTGGCTATAAGCGAGGTGACACCTAAATGTTAGTTAGGTGCCACCGTATTATTGTCGAGGTGTCACCCGGCTCAGAACGAGATGTCATCTCGCTATGAGTATGATGCTAGTGACTGTATTGACAGTGTGGGGAGTATTTTAGTATACTTCCCGTATCAAGCAAGAGAAATGGAGGCATGAATTATGGCAAACCCCCTTTACAAACTCAAGAAGATAACGGTTCCTGGCGAAGACGGGCCGAGAGAAACAGGCAAATACCGCGCGATAACGATTCGCCGCGACACTCTTGGTACCGATTGGATACTGAAGAAGATGATAGAGCGTTACCCGCTGAAAATGTCTCCGAATGTCGTGAAATCGATTGTGAACAGCGTGCTTGAAAGCATGATAGAACGCACGCTCGAAGATGGCGAGACGATATACAACATCTCCGTTGACGGCGGCCTGATCGAAAACACGCCGGAGCGGCTTGTTGCGGAATGGCCGCAACATCTGACGCCCGACAAGGCAAATCCGTCCATGCCTAACGCCATTTTTTCCATCTGGTCGTCCGGCGGCAAGGAAGGCGCACAACGGCGCGGGCCTATGCTCTGGAATCGCCTCGCTGCATGAAGGCGTATGTGGTTTCGGTCGACTTGACTGCGCCCGGCATAAGCTTCGTCGCCACGGAGCGCGTGAAAGACTGGGGTGTGCGGATGGATAAGGTCAAGAATCGCACCTGCCTCGCAGAAACACGCCTTGAAACGACGGCGAACTTCACGCTGTCCCTCCAGGAGGCGCCCCCCGCCCGGCTGGATTTCGATTGTCTGACCGGCGACAGATATCAAGGTCTGCTGAGTCCGGCGGATTATGTCAACAGAAGACTGTCCGGCGAACGGAAGGAGTTTCTGGAAAAGTGTGCGCAGTGCAAGATAGCTTCCGGCGGCGTGGTCGGGCGCATCTTCAAGTCGCCTGACGCCGTCCATGGTGCGCGCAGGTTCGCGCGCGACCTTTTCGTCTGCGCTTCGATATGCCAGTGCCTGCGCAGCGAGCTTGGCGGCATGGATCTCTATCGTTTCTTCGCCAGGGAAGAGATCGCCGGCATCTTCCACTGTCTTGAGATGCATATGTACGGGGGCATGGCCAACTCGCCGGAGCTCGGCGACGCGCACGTTGCCTGCACAAAGTCCATCGCCGCAGATTTCATGGCCCTACTACCGTTGGTCCGACTTAAGAGAACGTCTTCAGAAAGGAGAATAACAAGTGAAACCAAACAAACACATAATTGCGATGGTCGCGCTCTGTGCGCTTTCTACGGCTGCGGCAATCGCCGCTTCTGATTCACAGGAGCCTGCGTTCAAGACGCTCGGTGCGATGATTGACGTCTCGCGAGGCAGGGTGCTTACCGTCCCCTATCTCAAGGCGACCTTCGAGCGAATGGGCAAGATGGGCTACAACGCCGTAATGCTCTATACCGAGGAGACGTACAAGCTCGATGGCGTCTCGAAGTGGGGCTACATGCGCGGCGGCTACACGAAGGACGATATCAAGGAACTTAAGGCGGCGGCGGACGCAAGCGGACTTAAGCTCATCCCCTGCATCCAGACGCTTGGGCATCTTGAGAAGTACCTCCGCTGGCCGGATAGCGCGCCAGTAAAGTGCAATGATTCAACGCTGATTGTCGGCGAGCCGAAGACATACGAACTCATCGACAAGATGCTCGCGTTCTGGCAGGAGGCGGTCGGCGGCAGTCGCATCCACATCGGAATGGACGAAGCTTGGAAGTTCTGGGAAGGCGAATACCAGAAGCGCAACGGCAAGAGGCCGAAATTCGACATCTTCCTTGAGCATCTCCAGAAGGTCTGCGAAATCTGCAACAGCCACGGCTTTACGGACATCATGATCTGGAGCGACATGTTCTACCGCATGGGCTCAAAGAACGGCGGCTACTACGACATCAACGCGACGCCTTCTCCTGAACTCTCTGCGAAGATTCCGAAAGGTGTCCGCCTCGTGTTCTGGGACTACTATCATGACGATCCGGCGTTCTACGGCAAGATGATTGACGGACACATCGCGCTCAACGGCAAGCCGATTCTCGCCGGAGGCATACAGACGTGGAATCACTTCCTGCACAACCGCGACAAGACGCTACGCACGACGAAAGCGTTCATCGCCGCCGCGCAGGAGAAGGGATGCGACGAGATGTGGTTCACAATGTGGGGCGACAACGGCGCATACTGCATCCCGGAAACGTCGGAGGAGGGACTTTTCGCCTGCGCGGAACTTGCCGCGGGCCGCACGGCCGAGCCAACGGACGAGAACTGCGCACGCTTCCGCGCAATTACCGGCAAAGACTACGCGGCGCTCGTGCGGCTTGGCGTAACGTCCGAACCGCTTCTTCACGCAGGCTTCAGGAGGGAAGGAGATTTCCTTTACGATGACCCGCTCTACATGGCGAACCTGCGCAGCGTGATGGAGAAAAAGGGCAAGGACGCCCAGAAGTTGTTCGCAGACTGGCGCGATAAGATGGTTGCGGCCTTTGACGTGCCGGACATTCCGTCCGCGGAAGCGTACAATCGCGCGCTGTTATCCCGCTTGGATTACGAGCTCGCGGTACTCGAGGCATGGAAGACGAAAGACCGCGCCCAGCTTGAGAAAGTCGCCGCGCTTCTGACGAAGGCAGTGGAGGCGATGCGCGACTACTGCCGGCTCTACCGCGAGAACTGGCATGCCTCGTCGCGACCTTCCGGTTTTGAGCTGATACAGAAACGCAACGCTTCCGCGCTGGAGCGGATGGAGGAAGCCAAGCGCCGTTTCGACGATTTTCTTGCCGGACGCGCCGCCACGATAGAAGAGTTTGACGAGGCTATGCAGCCTTTCGGCACGCCGCACAATCGCGAAATAATCGGGTGGTGAGAAATGGGAAAACGTGAAAACGTGAAAATATCCAGCATCCAATATCCAGTATCCAATATCCAATTGGCTGTCGGCTGTTGGATATTGGGTA
>JAGCPM010000156.1 GCA_017965685.1 Kiritimatiellia bacterium
GGTCTCCGCAGCGCGCGGCGACCGATGCCGGGGAAGAAGTCGGTGAGAACCCGAAACTTATAGCCGACGCGGGTGAAAACGCCCTGAAGGCCAGAATCGCCGAACTCGAGGCGAAGTTGGCCGAACGCGATGCCGCAGCTGGGGAGATTTCAGAGGAGGTGGCCGTCCAGCCCGCCGAAGAGAATCTTTCGCCCGAAGAGAGCCGCCGCCGCATGCACGCGAAAATGCGCGAAGGTTTCGAGAAATGGCGCGCGGAGCATCCCGAAGAATTCGCTCGCATGCAAGAGCACAGAAAACAGATGGTCGCGCGCCGCAAGGAGAGGATGCGCTCGAGCCGCGAATTTCTTGAATCTGTCGATTCGTCGCGCATGACTGCCGAAGAGCGCGAAACGCACGAACAGCTGCAGTCCCTCCTTTCTCAAAAGGAAGAGATCGAAGCCAAAATCAACGCCCTTGATCCCATTGAGAACGACGAAGAGTTCCCCGCCCTGATTGAGCGCCTGCATAACATCGACATGGAAATGCGCGAACTTAACGGTCTCGAGAGGGATGTTCTTCTGCGCGCGACTGCGGAGGAACTCGGCTATTCGGGCGAAGATGCCGAAGCCGTCGTATTTACCGTCAAGGAGATATACGAGGCGACTCAGGGCGGAATGCACGGCCCGCCGCCTCCTGGAGGGCCTGGCCCCAGATGAAGCGCTCTCTCGCAGTAGGGCATTTCTTCAACGCTCCTTTCGTCGAGGCGTGTTCCAGGCATGTCGAGCGCATCCGCGAAGTGTTTTTCGCATGGCCGGGCGTTCTCAGCTGCCGACCCGCGCCGGAGTTTACGCCAGAGCTGCGCGAGAGGATGGTCGCAGACTTGAAGTGGGCGAGGGGGAATGGAATCCTTCTCGACACTCTTTTCAACTGCAACTGCTACGGCGATATCGCGATATCGGAGGAACTCGCCGACTTTGCCGGGCGCATTCTTCGCGAGATGGACGCGGAAGGGCTCTTCCCCGACATAGTAACGACAACTTCGCCCTTTCTCGCCACGGTTTTCCGGCGGCGTTTCCCGGCTCTCAAGATACGCCTCAGCGTAAACATGCGCGTCCACGGCACGGTCGGTTTCGAGCCGGTGATGGAGCTTTTCGATTCGTTCTACGCGTCGCGCGAACGCCATCGCGAGCTCGATTGGCTCGCCGCCCTCTCGAAGTGGGCAAAGGATAACGGAAAGGTTCTCGGCATTCAGGCGAACTCGGGGTGCATACGGCAGTGCCCATACCAGACGTTCCATGACAATATGCACGGACACGACCGCCTGCGCCAGTCGAAGGAGGGGGAGAAGTTCGGCTTTTCCGTCTTCATCTGCAAGGAAAACTACGCGCGCGGGCGGTATGAGGACTTTCTGCGTTCGACGTGGATACGTCCCGAAGATCTTCCCGAGTACGAGAAATATGTCGATGTCGTCAAGCTCGCCACGCGCCGCCATCCGCATCCGGTCGAGGTGCTTGACGCATACGCGACATGTTCGTACGACGGCAATCTTGCCGATCTGATGGACGCGTGCCACATTTTTCCGAAGAGTTTCGACAACCGGTCTTTCGATGCCGTGCCTGCCCTGTGGCGCGACGTTCGCGGATGCAGGTCGGCGAACGATTGCACGCACTGCGGAAAATGCGCCGCTCTGATGAAAGAGGTGTTCAAATGAAATCCATCCAGGATATAGTTGATCTTGCAAGCGCGTACTATGGTAGCGCGCTTCTTTTCGCCGCGATAGACCTGGACGTCTTCGCGAAGGTCGAATCGGGCGAACTCGCTGAGGAAAAGTCGCTCAGGCGTGAAATGCGCCTCATACTCGCCGGGTGCGTAGCCGAAGGCCTGCTGCTAAAGGAGAATGGCCGCTATTCCAACACTCCTGCCGGAAAGATGGCCCTCATCCAAGGCGCGAAAGCCGATCTTACGAAGGCTATCCGCTACAATCGCGACGTGTATCCGGCGTGGGGCCGCCTGAAGGAATTCGGCGAGACGGGCCGTTCGGTCGAGAGGCCCGAAATCCACATGGGCGAGAATGCCGCGAGGACGAAGGCTTTTGCGGCGTCGATGTTCGGAAGGGCCATGGGCATCGGAAGGGGAGTTGTCCCGATGCTTGGCGCGCTGGAGGGACGCATCCTCGATCTTGCCGGCGGACCCGCCGCGTACGCGATATTGATGTGCCAGGCGAATCCTTCCGCGACATGCGTCACTGTGGACGTTCCCGCAATCAGCTGCGAAGCGGCGGAGTATGTTGCCAAGTTCGCCCTCTCCGGCCGCATTGAATGCCGCGCCGGCGACTATCATACGGACGATTACGGAGAAGGCGTCTACGATGCCGTCACCATCTTCGGCGCGCTACATCAGGAATCTCCTTCGGATATTGTCTCGATCCTCTCCCGCGCGAACAAGGCTCTCAAAAAGGGCGGCAGGGTGTTCGTGCTAGACATGATGACGGACGAAACACACACGGCGCCGAAGTTTTCCGCGCTTTTCGCCCTGAACATGGCGCTCACGACCGAAAACGGCTGGGTCTTTTCCGATTCCGAGCTCAAGGGCTGGATGCGAGAGGCCGGGTTTGAGCCCGGCGAGACCGTTAAGGTCCCGCCTCCGATGCCGCATTGGCTCGTCACGGCAAAAAAGCCGGCATCTCTTCCGCCCTCTGCCGCAATAATGTAGCATCAACGCTACACGAAAGAATGGAAAGATGAAAGAGCAGGAACGCGAAGAACTTCACCGCACGATATGGTCGATTGCTAACGACCTCAGGGGCGCGGTTGACGGATGGGATTTCAAGCAGTATGTCCTCGGCATGCTCTTTTACCGCTACATCTCCGAGAACCTTGCCTCGTATGTGAACCGCGGCGAATGGGACGCGGGAAACAAATCGTTTGAATACGCGAAGCTGACCGACCGCGAAGCCGAGTCTGCGAGGCGCGACCTCGTGAGCGTCAAGGGCTTCTTCATCCTTCCAAGCCAGCTCTTCTCGAATGTGCGAGAGAAAGCGGCGAAAGACGAGAACCTGAACGAGACCTTGAGCGGCGTCTTTCGCGCAATTGAGGACAGCGCGCGCGGCACCGAGAGCGAAAGCGACTTCGCCGGACTCTTCGACGATATCGATGTAAACTCGAAGAAACTCGGCGCGACGGTGGAGCAGCGCAACGACCGTCTCGTGAAACTCATGAACGGCGTCGGCGAGATGAAGCTCGGCGACTACAAGGACAACACGATCGACGCGTTCGGCGACGCCTATGAGTTCCTAATGGGCATGTATGCCTCGAACGCCGGCAAGTCCGGCGGCGAGTTCTTCACGCCGCAGGAAGTAAGCGAACTTCTGACGCGTCTTGCCGTTGGTGACAAGAAGGAAGTCAACAAGGTTTACGATCCGGCATGTGGCTCGGGGTCGCTTCTTCTCAAGGCGGCGAAGGTTCTCGGCAAGGAGCATGTGCGTCTCGGCTTCTTCGGGCAGGAGATAAACATAACGACCTACAACCTCTGCCGCATCAACATGTTCCTGCACGACATCGACTATGACAAGTTCGATATCGCGCTCGGTGACACGCTGACACCACCGCAGCATTGGGATGACCAGCCGTTCGAGGTGATCGTTTCTAATCCGCCGTACTCGATCCACTGGGAAGGTGACGCGGACGCGACGCTCATCAACGACCCGCGTTTCTCGCCAGCCGGAGTCCTCGCACCGAAGTCGAAGGCGGATCTCGCGTTCATCATGCACTCGCTCGCGTTCCTTGCGACGAACGGCACGGCGGCGATAGTCTGCTTCCCTGGCATCATGTATCGCGGCGGCGCGGAGAGGAAGATTCGCCAGTATCTCGTCGACAACAACTATGTCGATGCCGTGATACAGCTTCCCGACAACCTTTTCTTCGGCACCTCGATTGCGACCTGCATCATGGTGATGAAGAAGGGCAAGCGCGACAATGCCGTTCTTTTCGTCGACGCGAGCGAGGAGTGCGTGAAGGTCACGAACAACAACAAGCTGACCGAGGTCAACATCAAGAGCATACTTGCGCTCGTTGAGGAACGTAAGGAAAAGGTCGAGCACCGCTCGCGGCTCGTGCATCGAGACGAAATCGCCGAGAATGACTTTAACCTTTCGGTCTCCACATACGTCGAGCAAAAGGACACGCGCGAGAAGGTTGATATCGTGAAACTCGAGGCCGAACTGAAGGAAATCGTCGAGCGAGAGACGAAACTACGCGCCGCTATCGACAAGATCGTAGCAGAGCTAAGGGGAGGTGTTGGATGAAAGGTGGTAAGAAAAAAGTGGTAAGAAAAGGTGGTAAGAAAACAGCTGGCCTCCTGATGCCGTCTCGGCGAATTTCTATCTCCGAAGCAGACTACCAGATGCTGTTGGAGACTGCTGTTGCGCAGATATCTGGAGCCAGGAGTGCGCTGGCCGTCCAAGTTAATGCTTCGGCCATGTCGGTTTATTGGAATCTAGGCAAACTTCTACACGATCGCAAGGTGGAAGGCGGGTATGGCAGCGGTGTAGTCCCCAGACTGTCGCGCGACTTGAAGGTTCGATTCCCAGAAATGGGACTTTCTCCGCGCAACATGTGGAACATGAAGCTCTTTTACGAACGGTATGCCAAGTCAGGCAAGAAACTGCTACAAGCTGTAGCAGTTTTAAGGTGGGGGCATAATCTACTTCTTCTGAACAAGAAGCTTTCGGACGCCGAGACTTTGTATTATGCGTCAGAATGCGCGGCAGGTAACTGGAACCGCGACATGCTGCTCAACGCCGTCAAGATGAAAATGCATGTCATGTCCGGTTCGCGAAGGGCCGGAGCCAACAACTTCAAGAACACCTTGCCTGCGGTACAGGCTTCAATGGCCGCCGATCTTCTGAAGGACACGTATAACCTTGGGTTTCTCGGATTGACCGAGCCGGTAGCGGAGCGTGAACTGGAAAGGCGGCTGATCGAGAAGATCAAGGTCTTCATGCTTGAACTTGGCAGGGGATTTGCCTACATTGGCAATCAGTATCGGCTTGAATACAACGGCAAGGAGTATTTTGTCGATATGCTCTTTTCTAACCGGAAGTTAAACTGCCTTGTCGCAATAGATCTGAAGATCGGCGAGTTTAAGAGTGAGTATGTGGGGAAGATGAATTTCTACCTCTCGCTCCTTGACAAGTTGGAAAGAGAGGAACGCGAGAACAGGTCGATAGGCATCATACTTTGTGCGGAAAAGGATCGTCTTGACGTGGAGCTTGCATTGCAGGACGTCAACAAACCAATAGCGGTCAGCGATTATGAGCTTTTCATTCCGCAGAAAGAGCTTCAAGCGCTGGTCTTGAGTGAAATGAAAGCCATGTCATGAGCAAGCTCAGCGAGATGATCGCCCGCCTCTGCCCCAACGGAGTGGAGTATAAGAAGTTGGGGGATGTGGCGCGAATTTGTCGTGGAGTTCGCGTAGTAAGAAAAGATCTGATTGACAATGGTAAATATGCGGTTTATCAAAATAGCTTGAAGCCGCTTGGCTATTTCAACGAAGCTAATGTCAAAGGCGGAACGGCTTTTGTCATTGGAGCTGGCGCAGCAGGCGAGGTTGGCTATAGTGAACAAGATTTTTGGGCGGCTGATGATTGCTATTATATTGATGGCGGCGACCAGTTGATTGGGCGATATGTCTACTATTGTCTGACTTCTAGACAAGGTTGGCTTGAGTCGAAAACTAGAAAGGCTAGCATACCTCGATTATCGAGAGATTTTGTTGCGGCACTTGAGATTCCTCTCCCGCCTCTTCCAGTACAGCGCGAAATTGTCCA
>JAGCPM010000157.1 GCA_017965685.1 Kiritimatiellia bacterium
ACTATCTTCGGTGCTTCAGCCATTTGCGACACCTCCTTCGGAAGAAAGGGACGCAAGCGACGAAAGAGACTTAAGCGACCGATCGGTCTCCTTTGTCCTTTCAGTCCTTTGTGTCCCTCTTGTCGCTCTTGTCATCTCCGCATAAAGCTTTAAGAGGTGGGCGACGATTTCGGGTTCGGGGGTGTCGGGCTTGAGGCCGTAAGCGGCGAGTACCGCGCGGTCATTCGCAACATGCGCGGCACGGAGGTCGGGCGGCATCGTCAGCGGATCGTATAGGTCGGCAAGCGACGATTCAGGGTAGCGGGCACGGGCATCGAGGATCGACTGGGCGGTCTGGGAGATTTTGTCTTTGACAGGATTAACAGGATTTACAGGATTATCCGGCCACGGGAAGTTGTTGTAGACGATGTTCGCGGAATAGCGGTAGTCGCTTTTCAGCCGCCCCGCCACCGCACGCATCCATGCCATGTGCACCGACGAGGTGAGAACGCCGAAATGGTAGAGAGTGGCGGAGGGAAGCACCATACACGAGTCCCCACAAATCGTATCTGAATGAAAATAACCGAGGGGAATGTATGTTCTGTTCTCTGAGGAATGGCGCGGAACAATAAGATAGTCGGAATCTGGCTGTCGAATCTCGCCAAACAATGTCGGCGTTTCTGCAAGTTTGCGCGTTCCTGCGCGAGAACTTCCTGCACGCATCTTCTGAACATTCTCCACAGCTTCCATGACTGGAGGAACTGCTCGCATGGCGGCTGGCGATGCGTCTTTCAGCCAAAGGCACCACCGGATGCGCTTGTTGATGAACTCTGTCGCGCCCATGAAGCGACGGAACAGCGCTTCTGCGGCGGGGTATTTCTTTACGAGCGCCATCTTGTCTTCATCGCTCCAATCAGAGAGGAAGCCGCCATCATTTGGCATCGAGCCGAAGACGAGCGGCGGCACATCGCATATTGGCTTGGAGCAGCTTTCGATCCATGCATCAGGCGCGTCCATCAGATAGCCGTTGATGTGCGCGGCGGAGATGGTGCGATTGCCGTCGAAGATGGCTTTTCTCCGCGCCTCTGCGGCTCTGCGCGAGCCTTCTCTCTTGCAATGGAACCCCACGATCACGCAATGGACGTGGGCTTTTTCGGTCGCCTCGGAGTCCCAACGGAAGGTGCGATGCGCGAAGTCAATTTCAAGGCCCTGCGCGAAGAGCGGCTTCCAAAGCGCCGCCACGCCATCGCCCTGGCATATCGAGTTTGTCGAGACGAACGCAACCTTTGTGGCCTGTGTGTTCTTTGTGGCTAAAATATCCATCGCCTTTTTATACCAAGCCGTCACGTAGTCGAGGTTGCCAAGGCTCTTCCAATCCTCCCCGAAGACGGCCTCCATGTCGGCAGCTTGCTCCTTCGACTTGTTCCGCGCTCCTATGAACGGCGGGTTGCCCATGATGTAGTCGAAGCCGATCTTTGCGTTCTCTGCGTTCTTTGCGGCTAACAAATTCCCCCAGTCAATCCTAAGCGCGTTACCTTCCACGATGCCGTCGTAGTCCTGGAGCGGAAGATACTTCGGCGGCGCATGCAGGATGTTCGCCGTCTCGTTGAGCATCTTCGCCTCCGATATCCACATCGCGGTCTTTGCGACGGACACGGCGAAGTCGTTGATCTCGATCCCGTGGAACTGTTTGATCGACACCTTGACGATGCCGTCAAGGTTGAGAAGCACTTCGCCTGGCTTAAGCCGTTCTCCGACGACGATCGCCTCGTTCTCCAGCTTGCGCAGCGAAATGAACGTCTCTGTGAGGAAGTTCCCGCTGCCGCATGCCGGGTCGAGGAACTTGAAGGAGCCAAGCTTCTCCTGAAAAGCCGCCGCCTTCGCGCGGCGCACCGCAATCGCCCTTTCCGACTTGATCGACTCCAGCTCCGCTGTCAGGTCGTTCATGAAAAGCGGATCGATGACCTTGTGGATGTTCTCAACGGATGTATACACCATGCCGCCGGCGCGGCGCGTCTCGGGATTGAGCGTCGACTCGAAGAGCGCGCCGAAGATGGTGGGCGAAATGTCGCGCCAGTCGAAGTCGGAGGACTTGATAAGCAGCTCCCTTATCTCGTCGTCAAGCGGCGGAACCTCTGTGTCGGCTACATTCTTGAAGAGTCCGCCGTTGGTGTACGGGAACGCCGCGATCTCCGGCTCGAGGTACGGGTCGCGTTTGGGCTCGGGCGTGTCGAGGGCGCGGAAGAGCGTCAGGAGCCGCTGCCGCAGGAACGCGGCGGGCGTTTCCTTGAGGAGCGTCCAGAAAGCGTCCTTCGGGAAGAGGTCGGCGTCCTCGGCGTAGAAGAGAAAGACAAGCCTAACGCAAAGGCGGTTGAGGTGCTTGAGGGTTTCAGACGAATTCGGCTCTGCATAGCGCTTCAGCAACTCGCGGTAGAGCTCGCCGACGATGCGACCGGCCTTTATGGAGATGTCCTTCTCCTTCACGCGGACCGACTTGACCTGCGAATCGACGAGGAAGCCGAGGCGCGAAACCTCCTTCGGGAGGTCGGCGAGGCTGATCTTCTGCGGATCGTCGAGGGGATGGTCCATGTCGTAGACCCAGATCTCGTCGAAGTTCGAGGTTACGATCCAGCGGGCCTTCTCGGAGAACGGACGCGCGATGTTGTAGTCAAGCGCCTGCTCGTAGGGCGTCTTGCCGCCGTGGCCCGACTGCGGCGCGTCGAGTTTTATGCCGCGCGACTTGTGCTCAATGAGGACCTTCGTCTCGGGAATCCACGCGTCGAGATACTTGGTCGTGTCCTTCAGCTGC
>JAGCPM010000158.1 GCA_017965685.1 Kiritimatiellia bacterium
ACGCGCTTTCCGACTGGATGAAGGTAGAGGTCAAGCGCGACGGCAAAGTGCACCACATCGAGTTTTCGCGCGGGCACGTAACCAAGACACTGGAAGTCGTCGGCGAGTGCGTCGGCGAAACTGGAACGAGCGTTAAGTTCTTCCCGGACCACACGATATTTTCCTGCCACCAGTTCAAGTGGGAAATCCTCTGTGCGCGCTTAAGGGAGCTCGCGTTCCTGAACAAGGGCGTGACTATACACTTCCGCGACGACGAGGGCTAGGCGCATCACGAGGAAACCTTCCACTACGACGGCGGCATCGACGAGTTCGTCGCCTACCTCAACACCAACAAGAAGCCGCTTTCGCCAATCATCCACTTCGAGGGCGCGAAGGAAGGCTTGACGGGAATGGTGCAGGCGGAAGTGTCGCTGCAGTACAACGACGGTTATTCGACCATCGAGCAGACGTACTGCAACAACATCCACACAGTCGAGGGCGGCACGCATCTTTCCGGCTTCAGGCGCGCCCTTACGGCGACGATCAACAAGTACGGCACCGAGTCAAAGCTCATCAAGGAAAAGGATTCCCTCACCGGCGACGACATGCGCGAAGGCTTGACAGTGATCGTCAGCGTGAAGGTTCCGCAGCCGCAGTTCGAGGGTCAGACTAAGACCAAGCTCGGCAACGGCGAGGTTGACGGGATCGTTTCAGGCATAGTGAGCGACAAGCTCATGACGTTTTTCGAGGAGAATCCATCCGTCGCCAAGACAGTGATCGAGAAGACCCTCCTCGCCGCTAGGGCGCGCGAGGCTGCCAGGGCGGCCAGGGAAACCACGCGCCGGAAGGGCGTAATGGATGGTCTTTCGCTCCCCGGCAAGCTTCGCGACTGCTCCGAGAAGGATCCTTCCAAGACCGAACTCTTCCTCGTCGAGGGCGATTCGGCAGGCGGCTCGGCGCAGACCGGCCGCGACAGGGCGACGCAGGCGATACTGCCTTTAAGGGGCAAGGTGCTGAACGTCGAGAAGGCCCGCATAGACAAGATGCTCGCCAATAACGAGATCAGGACCCTAATCACCGCCATCGGATGCGGCTTCGCGGAGGAGTGGGATATCTCCAAGGCCCGCTATCACAAAATTGTGATAATGACCGATGCCGACGTGGATGGCGCGCACATAAGGACGCTTCTTTTGACCTTCTTCTACCGCAAAATGCCGGAGCTTATCGAGAAGGGCTACGTCTACCTCGCGCAGCCGCCCTTATACAAGGTCGAGCGCAAGAAGAAGGCGGAATACGTCCTCACCGACGGCGACCTTACACAGAAGCTTCTCACTCTCGGCCTCGACGATTTCGAGGTAAGGACGAAGGAAGGCGAGCTGATGGACAAGGAAAAGGCCGCCGCGTTCCTGACGCTTCTCGCCGAAATAGAGGAGACCGTGAAGAGGGTCGAGGAGCGCGGCTTCAAGGCCGAGGAGCTCGTAGCCTCCGATACGATTTCGGGCAGCGGCGCTTCCATGCTCAAGAAAGAGTTCTCCACGCTTTCCGCGTATGGCTACGGCAGCGAGGACTACTTCGGCGGCGAGCTGAAGAAACTTCTCGACGACGTCCGTGCTCATGGCAAGCAGGGCCTGAGCGTATACCGTTTCAAGGGCCTTGGCGAAATGGACGCCGATGAACTCTTCGACACCACCATGAATCCTGAAAAGCGCCGCATGCTGCGCGTCAAGCTGGACGATGCCGTCGCGGCCGACCGCATGTTCACGCTTCTCATGGGCGACGAGGTGGAGCCGAGGCGCAAGTTCATCGAGGACAACGCGCTCAACGTGCGCAACCTCGACTTCTGATTTTCTCCGCAGATAGGAAAGATGATCGTCCTTGGCGTAGATACTTCGCTCCGGTCGACGGGATACGGAGTGCTTGAAGTCCAAGGTTCGTCAATGCGGGCTCTGGACTTCGGCAGGATAAGGAATCCGCAAGACCGGCCGATTTCTGGATGTCTTTCAGAAATCCACGCGAAAATCGGCGGGCTGATTGATGCCTACCGGCCGCAAGTCGCGGCGATAGAGGAAGTAATATACGGCAAGAACGCGCTTACGATGCTCGCTCTTGGCCAGGCTCGCGGCGCGGTCATTACCGCTTGTGCCGATGCGAATGTGCCCGTATACGAATACGAGCCGAGGCGCATGAAGCGGGCGGTCTGCGGGAACGCCTTGGCCGAAAAGGTCCAGGTTCAGAGAATGGTGAAGACCCTCCTTTCGCTTCCCGAAGTGCCGCAGAACGATGCAGCCGACGCGCTTGGGCTCGCGATATGCCACGTGCACTCGAAATCCCCTATATCGACCGACAAGCCGATTTGAGGCAATGGATAACATACTTGAGATAGAGAATTTGCGCATCGTGTTCAGGTTCGACGGCAAGGTTTCCGTGCCGGTGAGGGGCGTTTCCTTTTCTGTGCCGAAGAACGGACGTGTCGCGCTAGTTGGCGAATCGGGAAGCGGAAAGTCGCTGACCGCGCTCGCTGCGGGCGCGCTTGTCGATCGCGCGGAGATTTCGGGCCACATAAGGAAGAACGGCAGGATAGCCTACATCTTCCAGAATCCCATGCAGTCCCTCAATCCCGTGATGTGGACAGGACGGCAGATCGCGGAATCGAATCGAGATGCCGACGTTGAAGGGCTTTTGGAGGCCGTCGGCCTGCCGCGCGATTCGGGCCGCAAGTATCCCTGTCAGATGTCGGGCGGCCAGCAGCAGCGCGTCATGATTGCGATGGCGCTGGCGGCGAATGCTGATCTTCTGATAGCGGACGAACCAACCACCGCGCTTGACGTGACGACACAGAATGAGGTCCTCGACCTTATCTCCCGCATCGCGGCCGAGCGAAAGATGGCCGTTTTGCTGATAACACACAACCTTGGACTGGTGGCGCGCTATTCGAGGGACGTCAATGTCATGTACGCGGGCGAAATCGTCGAAAAGGGGACTGTCCCCGATATTCTTGTTTCGCCGCGCCATCCCTACACCAAAGGACTCGTCGCCGCCGTCCCGAGGCTGGACGCGCCGAAGAACGCCCCTCTGCGCGACATACCGGGCGTTGTGCCGCCGCCTACAGATTGGCCGGCCGGATGCGCCTTCCATCCGCGCTGTCCGGAGGCTACGCCAGAATGCGCGCAGAAGATACTGGAACGATGCCATGGATATTCGCGAACGTCTGATTGCACTCGCTGAGAAATACGAGACTCCAGACTTCCTTCCTGCTGATCCCAGCCGCTTTATGCACGAGGTCGAGGGAGACCGGAACAGGGAAGCGACCGCGTTTGTCGCCGCCTGTTTGAGTTTCGGCAGCAGAAAACAGTTCTTGCCGAAAATCGCCTCGCTGATCGATATGGCCGATAGGGATGTCGATGGGTGGATACGGAGCGGCAAGGCAGAAAAGTACTTCAAAAAGGATGATAATCAAAATTTCTATCGCTTTTACACAAATGGGGACATACACCGTTTCTTCGCCGACTACCGTCATGTAATGGAAAAATACGGCACCATCGGCGAATATGTCCGGCGCACGACAACTGGGGACAGTCCCCGAATCGTCAAGGCGATATGCGAGGCGTTTTCCGGCTCACCGGTGGTGCCAAAGGACGCGAAAAGCTGCTGCAAGAGAGTTTGCATGTTCCTGAGGTGGATGGTTCGCGACAACTCGCCAGTCGATCTTGGGCTTTGGGCGGATTTCGTCGACAAGAGGAGTCTCGTCATTCCGATGGACGTCCATGTTCGCGATGAAGCGAAGAAGCTCGGGCTCGTAAAGAGCGACTGCACAAGCATGGCGGCGGCGGTGAGGCTGACAGAAAAGCTGAGGGAGATATTCCCGGACGATCCCCTCAAAGCGGATTTCGCGCTTTTCGGACTTGGCGTGTCGCGAGGTTGACCGGAATGGGGCGGATTTGATATAATACCCTACAAGATATGGGATACGGAAAAAGACAGACTGACAACGCCTCCGCAAAGGCCTCCGTGAAAGGAGGTCTGAAGGGCGGCGGCAAGCGCGAGCCTGCTATGAAGCGGCTCGAGACGTTGCTGTTCACCTCCGAGCTGGCCGATCTTGTCGAGGCTGGCATGACGCTCGGCCAGGCTCTGTCGGCACTCGCCAACCAGGGCGAGGAGGGCAGCGCCCAGCGATACGTCTGCCAGGACCTTTGCGACCGGATCGTGCGGGGCGAGAATTTCTCCGACGCTTGCGCCCACCACCCGAGAACCTTCGAGCCGCTATACGCCAACATGATACGTGCGGCAGAGGCTTCCGGCGCAATGGTGGACGTGTTGCGCCGCCTCACAGACCACTACGAGCGCTATGATAACATGATTGGCAAGATACGCTCGGCGATGTCGTATCCCCTATTCGTGATGGGCTTCGGAATCGTGGCCATGGTGGGCGCGCTGGTATTCATCATTCCGCGCTTCCAGAAGGTGTTTGATTCGCTTGGTGCGACGCTCCCATTGCCGACGCGCATTTTGATCGGCGCTTCTGATTTCATGGTGAACTACGGCTGGACGCTTGTCGTCGCCGGCGTACTCGGCGTGATGTGGTACAGAAAGTGGAGCGCGACGAAAGCGGGCCGGCTTAAGGTGGACGGATGGAAACTCAAGGCGCCGCTCATATCGGGAATAGTCGCCTGCGGCGCGTATTCCACTCTCGCCTATACACTCAAGACTCTCCTGCAAAACGGCGTGAACGTCCTCAACGCGCTGAAAATAGCGGAAGACACATGCGGCAACGCCGTCATAGCGCAAGCCATCGCCGAGGCGCGCAAGCGGGTTACGGACGGCACTTCTATCTCGGGTCCGCTGGCCGCATCGAAAGTCTTTCCGCGAATGATGACTGACATGCTGGCCGTCGGCGAGCAGGCCGGCGACATGGTGAGTTCGCTCGAGCATATCGGCAAGCGCTACCAGAAGGACATGGACCGCAACATCGCGTCCTTCACCAACGCCCTCGAGCCGATAATGATCGTCGTCATCGCATGCCTCATCGGGTTCGTCGCGGTTTCCATACTTATGGCGGTTTTCCAGGTTTCTGCTTCTCTGGGCTGACGGGGGCTGCGATGACGGAAGAGACTCTCAAACTCGCTAAGAAGCTCGATGCGCTGGGTCTGTGGGAATCGCTCGCACAGCACAACTGGGCGCTCAAGCCGCTTGGAACGGTGATGCCGTATTTCTGCACTGCAATATCCGAAAAC
>JAGCPM010000159.1 GCA_017965685.1 Kiritimatiellia bacterium
AGAACGCCTTCAACATACGAGATGCTGTTGAGGAGGCCCGGAAAATGCCGCTTGAGAGGTGGCTCTACGCGATAGGCATTCCGCAGGTCGGCGTCACCGTCGCCAGAGACATCGCGCGCGAACACGAGAGGCTTTCTTCGCTCAAGGACAGCGAAGTCCTCAAGAACGTCATTGCAAACGATCTCAAGAAGGGGATCGAGAGGGAAATACTGCCTATAAAGGCGGAGCCGGCGAAGGCGGTGCTCGGATTCTTCGCGAGCCCGGCGGGAGAGAAGTTCCTCGGAAAGATGGCGGAGCTTGGAATCGATCCGGAACGCTCTGCGGACGCTACGGCGAAGCGGGAAGGGCCTCTATCCGGAATGACGTTCGTGCTCACTGGCGCACTCTCCAAGCCGCGCTCGGAATATGCGGGGATCATCGAGAATGCGGGAGGTGTGGTGCAAAGTTCCGTAACCTCGAAGACGATGTATCTTGTCGCCGGTGAAAACACTGGCGCGACGAAAACTGAAAAGGCGCGCAAGTTCGGTACCCGTGTGATCGGAGAGCCGGATCTCTTGGCGCTTCTTTCCGGAGAAAGGGGACCTCAATGATACCGGACTCTAATCTTGCCGATGGCTCGGGATTTGGCGAATTCACCGTCGTGAAGCTCCTCGGCAGGGGTGGGATGTGTTCGGTGCATCTGGTGGAGAAGGATGGCGCGCGATACGCACTGAAGGTTCTTTCGCCGAGGGTGGCAAGAGAAAACCCCGAGTATGTGAAGCGCTTCGTCCGCGAGGCGAAGATAGCAATGAGCGTGAGGCATCCCAATCTTGTTGCGGTGCACGACGCAGGCTTCAGCGAAGAGCACGGGGTGTACTATATCCTTATGGACTATGTCGGCGGATGTGACCTAAGAACTGCGATCGCGATGGGCGGCGCGATGGAGCCAAACGAGGCCGTCCGCATAATATCGTCCGTCGCGGGCGCATTGGCTGCCGGAGAGGGGATAGGCATCGTCCACCGTGACATAAAGCCGGAAAATATAATGATTGACGAGGGTGGAATCGTCAAACTGGTCGATCTAGGCGTCGCCAAGGCTCGCGGCACGGACTCGTTGCAGACGATGCCCAGAACGGTTTTCGGTACTCCAAACTACATTTCACCGGAACAGGCCCAGGATGCCAGCAAGGTCGATTCCAGAGCCGATGTGTATTCTCTCGGAGTCGTGCTGTTCGAGCTGCTGACCGGCAAGAGGCCCTACGAATGCGAGAAGCCCAAGGAAGTCCTCGCCAAGCTTCTTTCGCCGGAGGAGCTGCCAGACGTCCGTTCGTTCAATCCTGGCGTTCCGGAGCGTCTTGCCGCAATCGTCAAGATGATGCTGGCGAAAAATCCGCGAGACAGGATTGCGTCGGCATCTCGCCTTTTGGAGTGGTTTGAAAAGATTGGATACGACACTTCCGGAACTCCGAATGAGAGATCGGCCTCTGCCTCGCGCCAGAGCGATGACGGGTTCAGCTATGCCGCGTATTCGGAAACGGTAGCCAACAATACTCTTTCGTTCGAGACGCAGGACGAGGAGATACGTTCTTTCGTGAGTTCTCTCAAGACGAAGCGGCGAACCGGCAGGATTCTAAGGCTCGCGGCGGCCGTTCTTGGGGTGATTCTCGTTGTCGTGGCGGTGCTCAAGTTTGCAATCTTGGACTAAAACGCCTTCCGCACTGTCGCCGGCCACTAGACACGGGTGCGGAAAATATGGTATAATATCATTTCTTTTACAAAACAACAGCCTCGCGAGAGGGTAAACCAAGGAGCGAAAAAATGGCTAAAGCGCCGAAATTCAAGAACGCCAAGGTGCAGGCGTGGGTCGACCAGTGGGTCAAGGTATGCGATCCCGACAAGGTTGTCGTGATCAAAGGAACAAAGGAAGAGCACGCAGCGATATGCGAGATGATGGTCAAGAAAGGCCAGTTCATCAAGCTCGACCAGAAGAAGAGGCCTGGCTGCTATCTGGCGCGCTCGCACGAGAGCGACGTCGCGCGCGTCGAGGGCCGCACGTTCATCTGCTCGAAGAGGGAGATCGACGCGGGCCCGACCAACCACTGGAAAGATCCCGTGGCGATGAAGAAGGAGATGCTCGCCAAGTACAAAGGCTCGATGAAGGGCCGCACAATGTACGTCATTCCGTTCGCGATGGGGCCGATCGGCAACCCGATAACACAGTACGGAATCGAGATTACCGACTCGGCGTACGTCGTGGTGAACATGGATATCATGACGAGGACTGGCGATGCGGTCATGAAGTTCCTTGACAAGGGCGGCGATTTTGTGCCGTGCATCCACTCTGTCGGCGCGCCCCTCAAGAAGGGCCAGAAGGATGTTGCGTGGCCCTGCGCGAAGAGGATCGAGGACAAGTACATCACGCAGTTCCCCGAGGACGGCGAAATCTGGTCCTACGGCTCTGGCTACGGCGGGAACGCCCTTCTGGGCAAGAAGTGCTTCGCGCTCAGAATCGCCTCGAAGCTCGCGAAGGACAACGGATGGATGGCCGAGCATATGCTCATATTGACGCTCACTTCGCCAGAGGGCAAGAAGTACCACGTCACGGCAGCCTTCCCCTCCGCCTGCGGAAAGACTAACCTCGCCATGATGCTCCCGAAGCTCCCCGGGTGGAAGCTCGAGACGATCGGCGACGATATTGCGTGGCTCAAGCCCGGCGATGACGGCCGCCTCTACGCCATCAACCCCGAGAACGGCTTCTTCGGAGTCGCGCCGGGAACGAGCAAGTTCTCCAACCCCAACGCGCTTCTTTCCTGCAAGAAAAACACAATCTTCACGAACGTAGTGCTCACGCCCGATGGCGACATATGGTGGGAGGATATGGGAGTCGACGCGCCAGAGGAAGGCATCGACTGGAAGGGCAATCCCTGCTACCGTTGCGTCGACGACGCGAAGAGGATGGGTCCGAAGAAGGGCATGACGAAGGCCGAGGTCAAGGAGCTCGGATATGTGGCGGCGCACAAGAACAGCCGTTTCACGGCTCCTGCGGTCAACTGCCCGGTCCTTGACAAGGAAGGTTTCAACGGCAAGTTCGAGAAGAAACCCACCGGAGTGCCGATCGACGCGATACTCTTCGGCGGTCGCCGTCCTTCAACCATACCGCTCGTGAATGAGGCCAAGAACTGGACGCACGGCGTGTTCATGGGCTCGGCCGCCGGCTCGGAGGTCACGGCTGCGGTCATCAGCGACCAAATCGGCAAGGTCCGTCGCGACCCGATGGCTATGCTGCCGTTCTTCGGCTACAACGTGGCCGACTATTTCCAGCACTGGCTGGAGATGGAGAGGACGAGCAAGAACCCCGCCAATCTTCCGAAGATATACTTCGTCAACTGGTTCCGCAAGACGGCGGACGGCAAGTTTATGTGGCCGGGATTCGGCGACAACAGCCGCGTTCTCAAGTGGATTTGCGACCGCATCGACGGCAAAGTCAAGGCGAACGCGACCGCCATCGGCAACCTGCCATACGCGAAGGACATCTCGCTCGAGAACAACGAGGGCGACAATCCCGACTTCCTCGTCAATCCGAAGTTCCTCAAGGAGCTTGTGACGATCGACGCGGATGGCTGGAAGAAGGAAATCCAGACGATTGCCGCTTCGTACGACGAGTACGACCAGAAGGCGTCGAAGGATTCGACCGAGGTCAACAAGGCGGCCCGCAGGGTCCACGCCGCG
>JAGCPM010000160.1 GCA_017965685.1 Kiritimatiellia bacterium
CCGAAGCATATAGACGAAAAGTCTGTCATCGACGCGATTGCGCCGGAAAAGGACGTTGACGGATTCACGCCGGTGAACGTCGGCCGCATGATGATCGGCGAAGAGTGCTTTCTGCCCTGCACGCCGCACGGCATTATCAAGCTCATAGAGGAAAGCGGAACGCCTACGAAAGGCGCGCATGCCGTGGTGATAGGCAGGAGCAACATAGTGGGCAAGCCTGTGGCGATGCTGCTCGCGCGCAAGGAAACGAACGCGACGGTGACGATATGCCACACCGGCACTCCAGACATATCGAAGTTCACGCGAGACGCGGACATCGTGGTCGTCGCGGCGGGGCGGCCGGGAACGCTCACCGGCGACATGATAAAGGAAGGCGCGGTAGTGATAGACGTCGGAGTGAACAGGATACCCGACGCGACGCGCAAAAGCGGCTTCAGGCTGGTCGGCGACGCCGACTTTGAAAGCTGCGCGAAAAAGGCGTCGGCAATTACGCCCGTTCCTGGCGGCGTCGGGCCTATGACGATAACGATGCTTCTCTGGAACACACTGGAAAGCGCGAAGAGGAAGAAGTGACGTGGCAACGAAAAGCGCAATAGCCACAACGCTCGAATACGGAGCCTTGAGGCTCTTCTGCGGAATCGTACGGGCGATTCCGTACAGGGTCTCGATGGCGGTCGCGTCCGGCATGGCGTCCTTCGCCGTAGGCACGCTCGGCTTCCAGCGGGAAAGAACCATGAAACGACTCAGGTCGGTATTTCCTGACAAGCCGGAAGAAGTGCTCGTATCTATCGCCAAGAAGAGCCTCGCGAACGTTCTGCAGAGCGCCGTCGAGATGATCATTGCGCCGAAGCTTGACCGCAAGTGGATGGACTCGCACATCGTGAACGGCAAGATGTACAAGGACCGCCTGCAGCAGTATGTCGACGAGGGCAACGGAGTGGTCATCATGGTGCCGCACGCCGGCAACTGGTACATGGCGGCATGGTCGATGGCTAAATACGGCCTTCCGTTGGTGTCGATCGCGGCGAAGCAGCGTAACGAAAAGATCGATGCATGGATGAAGCGGCAGTACTGCGACATCGAGATACTCGACCGCGGCAGCGCCAGGACGCTCGTAGACATAAAGGACCGGCTTAAAAACGGCAGGGCCTTCGCAATACTCCCCGACCTTCGGGTGCCGCAGAGGGATGTCGAGGCGGACTTCCTTGGCGGCAAGGCGAATGTCTCGCACGCAGGAGCGACGTTCGCGGTGAACTGCGGCTCGCCGATCGTGGTGGCCATGATGTCTCGCGAAAACGGCAAGCACGTGTTCAACCACATTGGCACCTTGCGTCCCAATCCCGACGCGCCCGACAAGAAGGAGGAGGCGGCGCGGCTGACGAAAGAGGCGATGGCGCTCATCTCGAAGCATGTGATGGAGAAGCCCGAGCAGTGGTTCTGGTACAACAAGCGCTGGATACTCCAGCCAGTGGACTAGAGGACGGGGCGATACTGCGATGATGCTTGCGGTTCCGGTACTGTTGCTCGCGCTGACGCGCTCCGAGATAATCGAGCGTTTCACCATGCCAGAGATGACGAAAGCGAGCGGCCTTGTCGAAGTCGTGGCCGACTGCTCGCCCGCCATGCGCCGCGAATACCAGGGACCGGTCGCCGATTTCGTCGCTGGGACGTGCCGCCAGCTCTACTTTTCGGAGAACATCCGCGAGATGAAGTTCGCGAAGCCGGGCATACTCGTTTTCATCGGCGACGGCAAGACAAACGATACGACCGTAGTTTCGAGTCCAAAGACCAGGGATGACGGGACGAAATACATGCGAATCTACCTGCCCTCTCCGGCATATTCTGACGTCTGGAAGTTCAGGCTCGAAACGATCAAGGGGTTCTATCTCGCCGTCAAAGGCGAAACACTGAATGATGAAGGAGCAATCGAGAAGTTCCGCAATTCATTCCCGGAACTCAGGGCGGCCGACGAATACGCGAAACTCGATGCCTGGCGAAACGGCGACATGGGCGGCCACGACGACGAATACTTCCTGAAGCTGGACAGGACGGTGCTCATTCCCGGCGAAGCGCGCGAAAGCGACGTTCTTTCGTTCGCCTCGAAGCTGTATCTCTACCCCGCGAACTTCAGCTTCCCCTTCTGCGGCAAGCACCGCGCGCTCTCTTTCCGCGGCGCGATAGGGCTCGCGAAGGAATCGCTCTCGATCCGGCTGGCCGCCGCGACAAGATTCTCCGGCATCGTCGTGCATGGCGGCGGCCGAGGGGAAAATCTGGCGAAAGCGGCCGACGCATACTCTCTCTTCCTGCGTGAACTCGCGGCAGGCAAAAAGACCGAAGACGAACTTGGCGAACTTCTCGACAAGGCGGACCACCTTCTGTCAATAGCGCTCGACGAAGCGCGGGAGAAAGACAGGGAAAGACAGCAATGAAAACGAAAAAGACCATAACCGACAATACGGTCGACAAGGACATACTCTCTTATACGGTGGGCGAAGACCCAGTTCTCGATCTCGAACTCGCCGTATGGGACTGCATGGGCACTGCTGCACATGTGACGATGCTTTCGGAGATGAACCTGAAGCGTCCGATCGTGACCAAAAAGGAAGCTTCTTCCGTCCGGAAGGCCCTCGCCAGAATCGCATCGCTTGCGGAAAAAGGAGAGTTCAATATCCGCGAAGACGACCAGGACGTGCATATGGCCGTCGAGCGCATGCTTACGGAGGAGCTTGGCGACCTGGGCAAGAAGATCCATACCGGCCGAAGCCGCAACGATCAGGTCGCTGTCGACGTCCGCCTGCATATGAAGGACGCCATACTGCGGACTGAGGCCGAGGCCATTGCCCTAGCCGTAGAGCTGAGAGCCTTCGCGATTCGTGGCGGAAAGACTCCGCTTGTCGGGCGCACCCATTTGCAGCCGGCCATGCCGTCGAGCATCGAGATGTGGGCTACGGGACATGCCGAAATGATTCTGGATCAGCTCGAGAATCTGGAAGCCGCATATCGCCTTGCCGATCTAAATCCGCTGGGCTCGGCAGCCGGTTATGGCGTTCCTCTGCCGATCGACAGACAGCGGACAACGGAGCTTCTCGGCTTCTCGCGGATGCTCCACAACTGCTTCGGCGCTTCGATGGCGCGCGGCGAGTGCGAAGCTTCGCTCCTCTCGGCGCTCGCGCAGATGATGATCGCGCTTTCCCGCCTTGCGGAGGACATGATCCTCTTCTCGATGCCGGAGTTCGGCTATTTCAGGCTGCCGCGCGAATATTGCACAGGCTCTTCAATCATGCCACAGAAGTTCAATCCGGACGTGCTCGAGCTCGTCCGTTCAAAGGCGGCCCAGACCATTGGCCTGAGCACCTCCGCCATGACGCTTCTCCATGCTATGCCTGGCGGCTACAACCGCGACCTTCAGGACTGCAAACTGCTCTACATGAAAGGTCTCGAAACGACCCGCACCACCCTTCGTATCCTGACGAAAGTGACCGCTGGTCTCGGCTTCGACGCCGAACGCTGCCGCGCAGCATTCTCGGCCGGAGTATTTGCGACGGATGTCGCACTAAAGAAGGTTGCCGACGGCATTCCGTGGCGCGACGCCTACCATGACGTGCGCGACCATCTGGAGCGGCTGGAGACCGAAAACCCGGATGCGGCCGTCGCCGCCAAGACCCATGCCGGCGCGACATGCGGCATAGATCACAACCTCTACGCAAGGCGCGAGGCGAAGGCGCTCAAGTCCGTTTCCGGCAGGCTCGGCGCGCTTCTCGCGGCAAAGAAGGCGCTGCTCAAGTGACGAATCTCATCGAGGTCGGGAATCTCCATGTCCGCTACGGCAAGTTCGAGGCGGTTCGCGGCGTATCCTTCACTCTCGGCAAGGGCGAAATCGTCGGCATAGTCGGCGAATCGGGCAGCGGAAAGTCCACCATCGCGCGAACTCTCATGGGCTTGGAAAAAGCGTCCGGCGGAACAATCGCGATAAATGCGGCATCGATGCAGATGATCTTCCAAGACGCCGTCGGTTCGCTAAATCCGCGCATGAGAGTCCGTTCGGCGCTGAAGGAAGCCCTGAAGCATTTCGGCAAATGGTGCAAGGGGGCGGAAGGCGAAAAACAGCTCGCCGCCCTTCTCTCGCGCGTAGGGCTCGTCGGAGACGCCGTGCTGGACCAGTATCCGATGGAAATGTCCGGCGGCCAGTGCCAGAGGATATCCATTGCCCGAGCCCTGGCATGCGAACCCGAAGTGCTCGTTGCGGACGAACCGGTTTCCGCGCTCGACGTTTCGGTGCAGGCAAGGATACTCAACCTCCTGCGCGACCTCAGGCGCGAACTTGGCCTGTCGATACTCCTCATCGCGCATGACCTCGCCGTGGTAAAGAACGTATGCGACCGGATATTCGTGATGGAGAAAGGCGTGTTCGTAGACGGCGGTGAAGCCGAGGCATTATTCGCCTCGCCGAAGAGCGACTACACGAAACGGCTGCTGCGCGCCGTCCCTTCATTTTAATCCGCCTCCTATTGCGCGGCAGGAAGCACGATATCAAGCGATGACAGGTCGCAACCGCGAATTGAATAGCCGGCCAGTTTCCCTGCGCGCCATTCGATGTCGATTTCTCCGCCGCCCCTCAATCGGAGCCCTTTGACCTTTCCGTTCGGCCAGGAAGAAGGCAGCGCCGGCAAAATGCGCACTATGCGTCTGCCGTCCGCATTTTTCTCGTGGCTCTGCACGAGCATTTCGCATATCGCGGCGGCGACTCCGAAATTTCCGTCAATCTGGAAAGGCGGATGGTTGGTGAACTTGTTGGGAAGGATGTTGTATTTGAACAGTCCGTCTATCATCTGCCCCGCCTTGTCGCCATCGCCAAGACGGGCCCAAAGAGCGGCGCGCCACGGCCATGTCCAGGAGCGGCGCGAATCTCCGCTCGTTCCTCTCGCTTCAAGGGAAACCCTTGCCGCTTTCGCGAACTCCGGCGTCGAGGAAGGCGTGATAGTCGTTCCGGGATAGACGGCGAACAGGTGTGAAGTGTGGCGATGGTGGTTGGTCGGCGAGTCCATGTCCTGCTGCCACTCCTGAAGCTGCCCCCAAGAACCAATCTTATTCCCTCCAAGACGCGAGAGTATGGACGAAAGTTCCTGCGCCTTCGCATCCTCTCCGAGAGTTTTTGCGGCATCAACCATCGAAAGCAACATTTCGCGGACGATCTGCTGGTCGTGCATCACGCCGTCTTCGCGGGGTCCGTGCTCCGGCGACCATCCGTCTTTCACAAGCAGTTCTCCTTTCGGGCCTTCCACAAGGCGCGGCAAAATGAACTCTGCGGCATCGGAAAGGAGCGGCCAGGCGACCGACTTCAGATAGTCTGCATCCTGCGTGAACAGGTAGTGGTCGTAGGCCATCACGGCAATCCAAGGAGCTCCGGCGAAATTCCATTTCCAGCCGCCCCCGCCGAAGGCATTCAGCGAAGTGCGGTATGCAACGCCCTGAGAACCGGGGAAGGAATGGAAAGTTCCTTTACGGACGACAGGGCGTATCGCCATCAGCCACGAGGAAAGAGGCTCCCACATTTCGAAGAGGTTTGCCGCATCCACGAACCAGTAGTTCATCTGGAGGTTGATGTTCGTGTGGTAGTCCGAATGCCACGGCGGGCGGTTGCTGTTGTTCCAGAGGCCCTGGAGATTCGCCGGAAGAGTTCCCGAGCGCGACGAGGATATCATGAGATAGCGCGCAAAATCGTATAGTCGAACGACATCTTCTCTGCCGGCGATCTCGAGGCGCGAACGGCCGAAATATTTGCGATAGTCCGCAACATGTCTTTCGCGCATCGCGTTGAAATCGCCATCGAATGCTTCTGCGTACTGCGTGCATTCGGAACCGAGTCCGAAATGGCGCTTGCCGCAGTCATAGCCGGTCTTGGCGCGGATGAATACGACAAGATTCGTATTGCCGGTCCACACCCAGTCAACCCTCGCCGCATATTCGAGCGCGTTTGGCAGCATGCCTGCAATGCCGAGCGAATTCCTGCCGAGCGATATGGTATCCTCCATGTGCATTCCGCGCAGGGCGAACTTGGCGGCAAAAGGCTTGTCGGAGGAAAACCTCAGCGCAATCACATCGTCCGGGGCGCTTGCAAACGCCTCGCGGACCATGCCATCATGCGCTACGCGATAAACGGCGGTATCGAGGTCTAGGGTGCGCTCGTAGTTTCCGGCCGGAGCGCCGAATCGGTCAAGTTGGACCATCAGCTCGCCAAACGCCTGATAGTCGCCCATACTCTTGTCGTCCCCCGCAAGATTCTCGTAGCCTGTCCAGAGGGAATCGACGTTGAACTGCACAAGTTCGCGGTCGATGCCGCCGGAAAGCATGGCGCCGAGACGTCCGTTTCCGATCGGCAGCCATTCGCTCTGCCATTGCGATTGTCTGCCGGCCTGCCTTTCGCCTGCCGGACGGTCGAACGATATTGCGGAAGCCCCGGCTGAGAATGCGGCGAGACATAACACAATTGCTGCAAGTGAACGATTCATTGTCAACCCTCTCTGTCTTGAAATATCAATGGTCGTGGGCAAGTTCGCCGTGCCAAGGAACGAAATCCGGCACTTTGTCGAGACCTGCGGCGATTCTCTGCCGGACCGCTTCGTATACCAGAATTGTCGCGGCAGCGGAGACGTTCAGGGAATCGGCCAGGCCTAGCATCGGAATCCTTACGCGCAAATCGGCACCGTCCATCCATTTCGCGGTCAGTCCGTACTGTTCCGCCCCCAGGGCGATGGCGACGTTGCCGGTGAGGTCCACCTCGAAATGCATTTTCTCAGCATGTGGTGTCGCGGCGAGGATTGAAAAGCCGTGCGACTTGAGCCATGCGAGCGCCTCGTCGCCCGTCGCCTCGACTATCGGGACGGAAAACATCGTGCCGGTGGACGCGCGCACCACATTGGGATTGTGGATGTCGGTAGTGCGGTCGCAGACTATCACGGCCGCGACGTTGCCAGCGTCGGCGCTGCGGAGAATCGTGCCGAGGTTGCCAGGCTTCTCGATGGATTCGGTGACGATCACGAGAGCGTTGGGCGGCAGTTTAAGACTGGAAAGCTTCACGGAAACGTGCGGTCCCACCATCAAAAGTCCGTCGGGCCTTTCCTTGTAGGCTATCTTGGAAAAACATGCGTTGGAGCAGGTGTAGACCTCCGCGCCAAGGGCGCGGCATTCCTCGACTATTGCTGGCTCGTTCTCGTTCTTCAGATAGAATCCGGGCGCATGGAATATGGCGCGCGGCCTGTAGCCGTTGTCGAGCGCTCTGCGGCACTCGCGGTATCCCTCGACAATCATCTCGCCGCTCTCCTCGCGCGCCGAGCACGAGCGGAGCTTGACAACGTATTTGAGCTTTGGATTGGCTGTCGAGGTTATTTCCATGTTGCGCGTCAAAGGGTCGGGTTGTCGAACTGGCGGATTACGTCGACCAGCTGTTCCGCGAGATCCGGATCCACTGTGAAGATGTTCACCTGATCGCTGTAGGAGATGTTGTTTATGTTCGCCTTCACGCCCAGGAATCTGTTCTTGTTCGGATCTTCCATCTCGTTGCCGTCGGCGTCCTTCTTGGGCTTGGCCCCCTTGAAGTTCTTTTCGTGGTCGAGAAGCCCGTAGTTTACGAGGTTCTGGAAGACGTTGTTAATGTGGTCTGGATCGACATGGACTCTCTGGGTCTTTATCGCCTCCCATCCGTCGCTGTCGCTATGCTTGGCGAAGTCGTTGGTGATGAGCTCGCTCGTCCCTTTCTTGAGTTCGACAAGGCCTGTTCCCGACAGGCGGACGGATGTCCTGCGGATGGGGTTCGCGTTAGTCTTGTAGTAGTGGATTTCCACCCAGTTGAGCTGGCTGGGGGTGACCTCGATGTATGGGTTCACCCAGAAAGGTCCG
>JAGCPM010000161.1 GCA_017965685.1 Kiritimatiellia bacterium
AGGTCCGTTATGTCCCTGCCCTCGAGGTATATGCGCCCCGAATCTGGCCTTTCGAATCCGCCGAGCATCCTGAGAAGCGTTGTCTTTCCGCACCCAGACGGACCCAGGAGCGAGAAGAATTCGCCCCTGTTTACGGACAGGCACACGTCGTCCACGGCGGTCAGCGCGCCGAAGCGTTTCGTCACGTGATCGAACACGAGAAAGTCGTTGCTCAATTCAAGACACCTCCTTTGTTTCAGGTTAAGTGTGAATAATATCTAATTTCTCCGCCGATTGCAATAGGGAATTTGAAAAAAAATTCACCGGGCTCTCTAGCGCCAATTTCGCAGTTGACGGGGTAAGAAAGAATTTGGTATAATACAAGCGTTCTTGGGGAAGAGATTCCTTAAGGATAAGGCTCTTTGACAACGGCGGGAGGCACAATGCTCCCGCCACCGGCCTGAAGCCAGTCGAGTGATTGGCGGATGGCAGAACCTCGCGAAGCCGCTCACAAAGACGGCAAAGCGGGGAGTTGCGGAATCCCAAAAGGACCGCAACCTGTCCTCCGTAGTCGGCGCAAGCCGCGAAGGAGGGCAACGTACGCAACAGCGTATAGTAGCTTCGTCGGAAACCGCTAATTTCCAAATGCTGAAGTGAAATACGGCTGTGCGTCGCGTGTGGACACATTATCCACGCGGCGCACTTTCATATTCATGTTTCAGCATGGGCTCTTAGCGGTGCCTCGACGAGACAGAATTTCGAGAGTGCGCCGCTCTTCTTTTGCCGTCGGCGCCCTCTCACAACACAACGAAAGGAGGCACGGCAAATGAGTAAAATATGGAATTGCAAATACGAAGGGTATACTACTAGTAGTCATACGAGTTGTCCAAGACACGAGTATAACATAGACGTTATCCAATAGAATACCCAGAAAGAGTTATTACCAGTAGTTGTTTTGTAGCCAGTCTTGAAAATCATGGGCAACTTGATGGAGTCCAACAGACTTTGTACTGTGTATTCAGAATTCGCGATACACCGACTATTAATGCCAATGCGTTCATGAAAAATTCTAAAGAGTGATATACAATGAAAAATATAACCTACAAAGAAATTGTTGCACAAAACCGTGCCCGCTACATTGCAGAACGAAGAAAAGCACGAAAGGTAAAGACGTTAAAAACATTTCTATACCTGATTGTGCTGTTCATGATTGGTATTGCGAGTTATATTGGATATTCCATATGGCAAGAAAGAAAAATAGAGACAGAACGTAAAAAAGCAGAAGAACGTAAGCTTTTGGCGGAACAATTGGCAAACGAGCGCAAGGTAAAGCGCAAACAGGAGGAAGAGCTAAAGGCCAAACACGAGCAAGAGCGTATGGAACGAGAACTGCGCTACGAAGAGGAAAGAATAGCCCGAGAAAAGAAACGCGCAGAAGAACTAAAGCGTATCGAACAGGAGAGACTTGAACGGGAAAAGCGTTATGAGGAAGAACGTCTAGCACGTCAAAAGCAACAGGAAGAAGAACGTGCAAAACGGAAGCGTAAACTAGAAGAAGATCGCCTTGCATGGGAAAAGAGACGAGAAGCGGATCTCGCTGAACGGGAACGCTTAAAAGAGGCAGAGAAGCACGAAATAGCAAGGCTTGATCGTGAGCGTGAGTTGATAAAAAAACAGCAAATTGAAAGGACTCCAGTTAGACCTAAAGCCCCCAGTAAAGATGACATAAAGTTTTTTCAACTTCGTTCCCAAATGGGTGGTTCTGTGTTGGAGCCGTTAATTAAGAAATGCAACCAGTTATATGACTCAGATATCTCTTCTGGTGGAAGAAATGTCAAATCTGCAATAATGATTAAATTGGCAGGTGACATAGGCCCTGTTGACTATAGACAAACAATCCGAACTAAAACAACCACTTCTTATGGATCCGTAGGCAGATTTGAGGGAACGACCATGTGGGGCACTCCTGTCCAAGGCGACGTATTAGGGACGACAACATCTACAAGAACTAAAGTCGGTGCATACAAAGCTACTGTTCCCGCTGGATTCAGAGAGGCGTTTGACAAACTCCTATCGCTTGCGCGCAAAAAGCATGCGAGAGCGTGTGCAGAAGTCGGAGCTTGCATTTTTGTGGAGGCTACAAAAGGACAAATAGGCATGGATGATCAAGGTGCTTTGAAGTTCTTCACTAAGGCCGCTGAACACGGCGATGCTGACGGTATGTTCATGCTTGCATTCTGTCTTTACTATGGGATCGGCACGCCAATGAACAAACCGAAAATTGGTAAGGCGTATGAGGAATTACTGAAGTTACAAGAGGTTCTGAACAATTCCAATCAGCCTTCTGTTATTCGTAAAAATATTTCATCGGGATGGATTAACAGAAGAATGAGTGAGGCACGTGGGCTGGCAAAATAAGCATAGGTTTGGGGTGATGATTTAGTAAGGGTTATACAAAGTGCCTGTACTATTTCAGTGGATTCCGACGGATGGGAACGGCACAATGGCGACTTTGAAGCGGCTGCAAATGCGGCAAGCGGAAAGTTTAACAGCGGGCGGCCAACGGCGGTTTGGGAGGAGTTTGTCGCAGGTCTTGACCCGACGAATGAGAACAGTCGATTTGAAGCCAAGATAGAGTTGGTCGATGGCATGTCAGTGATCACATGGGAGCCAGACTTGAACACAAACGGCATTAGCCGACTATACAAGATTTATGGCAAAGAGTCTCTGACAGAAGTCGACTGGCAATATCCGACCAATTCGCTTCACCGATTCTTCAAGGTCACCGTCGAAATGCCATAGGCACACAGGACTATTATTCCAGAAACGCCAACTGACTAAGCACGGCCAGGCGGAGCGGGCCTAGGCGGGACGCTTACCCGCGCTGAGGGCTGGCTAGGCGGCGGTAAACCTATTTAATAGGTTCCCTTCAACCTATTAAATAGGGAAGCACCAACCTATTAAATGACTTTGCACCAAGCTATTTAATGACTTCACCCAAAGTCATTAAATAGGTTTACTGCTGCCTATTCAATAGGTTTAGAGGAACCCATTAAATAGGTTTGCCGCTCGCTAAAGAGCCCCTTCTTCGTGTCATCCGCCATGCTCCATTTTCCATTTTGGCCCGTTTGCCCTTGACGGCGTGAGGGCATTTGTTATATACTATACACCTAATCAGTAAAACAAGGTCGATTCGGAGAATCAAATGAAAAGATTGTTGTTGTCTGCGGCATGCGCTACGGCCATGTCGCTGGCTATCGCACAAGAGGCTGCCGCGCCTGTCGCCGTCTCGCAGGCCGATTTTGCGGCGTTAATGGAGCGTGTGGCGCAGCTTGAAGCCGTGTCGAAGGCACAGGCCGCCCGCATAGCCGAACTGGAAAGCCAAAACACCGCCCTCGCCGCCGCCCAGGAAGCGGCCAAGAAAGATATCGCGGACGTTCGCGAAGCCGCAAAGAAGGATGTCGAGGAAGCTACCGAGCTCAAGTTCGACGAAACGACCGAGGTCAGCGAATCCGGCCGCGTCATCACCACAGAGACCGGCAACAAGTACTATCTCGCCGATACCACGGCCCGCATATTCGAGCCGCTTTCGGAGTCCGGACTCAGAATCACGCCTTACGGCTACCTCACCTTCGAAGCCGTCCACAACACCCAAAAGACGGAGGTGGATATCTACTCCGACTGGGTCCTGCCGCGAAGCAGGGACAGGCGCAACTCCGGCCACCAGACTTCGTTCAGCATGAACGACTCGATTCTCGGATTCAACTTCGACGCGCCCGAACTCCAGAACGGCTGGAAGATGTACGGCAAGTTCGAGTTCGACCTCGCCGGCGACCACGCCAACGATCCCGCCTTCCACTTCCGCCACCTCTACTTCGCCATGGATAACGAGCAGAGCGGATGGAACATCCTCTTCGGCCTGACATGGCACCTCTGGAAGATGGTCACGCCCAACGAGATCGACGGCGCGTGGCTTGAGCAGTGCGGCCATCCCTACCGCCGCAGCCCGCAGGTCCGCGTCACGAAGAAGTTCACGTTTGACGACGACAGCACGCTTGAACTGCGCGCAGGCATCGTGAAGAACGGCAACGGCATGGGCGGCGATCGCGATGATGACGACAATCAGGATAACTCCGCCTCTGCATGGGCGCTCATCGAAGGCGCGGTCGTTTACGAGCGCAAGGCTGCATGGGAAGATTCCGGCAGAAAGTGGCTCGTCGGTCTCGGCGGAATGTACGGCCGCGACAGGTCGCACCGTCCTACCGCAGTCAACGTCCAAGGCGAATTCACTGCATGGGATGGCGACCTCGACGAATACAACACCGACATGGTCATGCTTGCCGCGCAGGTGCCCTTCCTGGAGAAGCTAACCTTCACCGGCCAGATTTTCGCCGGCGAGAACCTTGGCGGCGTCCAAGCCGGCATCGGCCAGAGGGTCGGATTCAGCGACATCAACAAGAAAGGCCGCGAAGTTTCCACGGTCGGCGGCTTTGCCGATCTGCGCTACGACCTGAACGATACGTGGGCTTTCTCCGCCGGCTACGGCTTCGACGACCCTGTAGATTCCGAGGCAAAGGATGCCGACGGACGCATCTTCAACGGCCGTGCGTATCTCGCGGCGTTCTACCAGTTCAATGCGAACCTCCACTTCGGCGTGGAATACGCCCACCTGACCACGAAGTACTACGGCGACGGCACTGCCGACGACGAGCGCTTCCAGTTCACGGCGTTCTACGACTTCTAAACTGAACGGGAAGACTCTTACATATCATGGATAAGCGAGCAAGTTGGTCGGGGACTCTGGCGTTCGTCTTGGCGGCGGCGGCCTCCGCAATCGGTCTGGGAAATCTGTGGCGCTTCCCTTATCTGGCGGCGCAATACGGCGGCGGAATGTTCATCGCCGTATATCTGGTTCTCGTCGTCACGCTGGGCTTCACGCTTATGGTGACGGAAATCGCGGTCGGCAGAAAGACGCAGCAGGCGCCCTTGACGGCCTACTCCCTTATCCAGAAGAAGTGGGGATTCATCGGGTTTCTCGGAACCCTGATTCCCCTTCTCATCGTACCCTACTACTGCGTCGTCGGCGGCTGGGTTCTATACTACCTTAAAGCCTACGCTGTAATGGCGTTCACCGGCGCGAACGTCATGGGCGAGGCGGCGGCCAATTCGGGCGACGTGTTCGGCGCGTTCATAACCGCGCCTTTCGCCCCATTCGGATACGCCATGCTGTTCATTCTAGCCTGCGCGGGAGTCATCATTCTCGGCGTCAAGAACGGCATAGAAAAGTCCAATCTCGTGATGATGCCGATACTCTTTCTGATGGCGATCGGCATTTCGGCCTACGTGGTCTGCATGCCAGGGTCGGTCGACGGCATAAAATACTATCTCGTCCCCAATCTCGATTGCGTTTCGGTCGACGGCAAATTCTCGATAATGATGCTCGCCAAGACGATTCTGGGCGCGGCTGGGCAGATGTTCTACTCCCTCTCGCTTGCGATGGGCATCATGATAACCTACGGCTCGTACATGAAGAAGACGGACTCCATCGAAAAGTGCGTCCGCCGCATAGAGCTGTTCGACACCTTGATCGCGCTCATCGCGGGTCTCATGATCATACCGGTTGTGTACATGTTCGCGATAAAGACCGGAACGCCCGTGAAAGAGGCGATGAGCCAGGGCGCAGGACTCATGTTCATCACGCTTCCGAAGGTGTTCGCGATGTTCGGCGCGGCCGGAACGTGGATTGGTTTCGCGTTCTTCCTGCTCGTCACTTTCGCTGCGGCGACGAGCGCCATTTCGCTCTACGAGGCGTGCGTCAGCTCCCTTTGCGACTTCCTGAAGCTCGAACGCAAGACTGCGACCATATTCATGGGCTCCACGATAATGTTCCTCGCCTCCTTCTCCGCGCTCGGCTACGGAGCATGGGGCCACATCAAGCCGTTTGGGCTCGATTCCTTCCTCGATTTCTTCGACTTCTTCACGAACTCGGTACTGATGCCTGTCGTGGCCATTGCGACCTGCATCTTCATAGGATGGTTCGCCGGACCGAAGTACATAATCGACGAATGCGAGGCGGACGGGCAAACCTTCAAGGCAAAGGCCGTATACTCGTTCATGATCAAGTATCTTGCGCCAGCATTGATGATCGCCCTTCTCGCCAGCGAGATATGCCGCGCGCTCGAAATCGGCGGATGGAAAATATGACGAGGGGGAATGCCATGAAGAAAACGATGCTCTTTACCGCAATGGCTCTCGCAACCTGCGCACTCTTCGCGCAAGAACCCGCGACCGCCGCCGATCCAGCAAGCGTGACAGTCGGCAAAGGCGACGAGGCCACTGTGTACGACCTCTCGACCATGGAAGGCGCAAAAGCCTATGTGGGCGCCTATGCGGAAAACGTCCAGAACGACCCATCCTTCGCAGAGCACGAAAAGGCCGCCCTCGCCACGATACGGACCGAGAACCGATTTTACGGAACGTGGCTCGCGATTTTCCCGCCGATCCTCGCCATCGTGCTCGCTCTCGTCACGAAGGAGGTCTACTCATCCCTCTTCATAGGAATCGTTTCCGGCGGACTTCTCTATTCGGGCTTCGCCTTCGAAGGAACCATCGTCCACGTCATGTCGGACGGCTTCGTCGCCTCCGTCGCCGATTCCTACAATATCGGCATACTGCTCTTCCTTGTCCTTCTCGGCGCGCTTGTCTCAATGATGAACAAGACCGGCGCCTCGGCCGCGTTCGGAGACTGGGCAAAGACCCACATCAAAAGCCGCGTAGGCGCCCAGATTGCCACCATCATCCTCGGCATGCTCATATTCGTCGACGACTACTTCAACTGCCTGACGGTCGGCTCGGTCATGAAGCCCGTCACCGACGCAAAGAAAGTCTCGCGCGCGAAACTGGCCTACTTGATAGACGCGACTGCGGCCCCGATATGCATCATAGCACCGATATCTTCATGGGCAGCGGCCGTAGCCGGTTTCGCCAAGGGTGCCGGCGCCGAATCGGGCTTCTCGCTGTTCATCAGCGCCATCCCGTTCAACTACTACGCCATACTCACGATTCTCGCGATGTTCTTCTTCGCGCTGACCCGCTTCGACTTCGGCCCAATGAAGAGGCACGAGACGGCCACCCTTTCCGGTGCCGCCGACCTTGCCGCGATCGACACCGCCACCGAAGCACTCAGAAAAAACGATCGCGGCCGCGTAGTAGACCTCATCGTGCCGGTAGCCTTTCTCGTCCTCTCCTGCATCGTCGGCATGATATACTCCGGCGGATATTTCGGCGCCGACAAACCAGGATTCGTCAAGGCGTTCTCCGATTCCGACGCATCGGTAGGCCTCGTCTACGGCTCGATAATCGCTCTTGTCTTTGCCGTCGCATTCTACCTATGCCGCCGGGTAATAACCTTCCGCGACTGCATGGACGCCTTTCCGGAAGGCTTCAAGGCGATGGTCCCCGCCATAATGATACTCTGCTGCGCGTGGACCCTCAAGGCGATGACCGACTCTCTCGGCGCCAAGATATTCATCTCAGACATAATCAACGGACCGGCAGCCTCGCTCTGGAACTTCCTGCCGGCGATAATCTTCGTCATAGCGATCGTACTCGCCTTCTCGACCGGAACATCATGGGGCACGTTCGGAATACTTATCCCGATCGTGCTCGCCGCGGTTCCGGGCTCCTCAATGACGATAATCGCGGTCTCCGCCTGCATGGCCGGCGCAGTCTGCGGCGACCATTGCTCGCCAATCTCCGACACCACCATAATGGCTTCTGCCGGCGCGCAGTGCAATCACGTTTCGCACGTCAACACGCAGCTTCCGTACGCACTGACCGTCGCGGCCGTTTCATTCATCGCCTACATGGCCGCGCCATTTATCGGCAACCCAGGGCTCTCGCTCGCTTTCGCAACAGTCCTCCTTTTCGCAGCGCTGTTCGCCCTCAAGGCCATTCTCGGCCGCGCAAATGCCGCCGGAGCCATGCCCGCCTTTTTGGAAAACCTCGCGAAAAACGTCCGCGACAAGGCTTTCGCCGCCACAATCCGCAGAATGCGCGAGAAGATTCTCGCCGACGGACAAATCGACTTCTCGGAAGCTAAACAGCTCGAGGAGTTCCTGCAAGGAGTGGAAGGCCATGAAGAATTCCGCAAGGTGCTCGACAGCGCCATGGAGGATGGTGTCATAACGGCCGAGGAATCGCGCGAACTCGCGAAGTTCCTTGGCAGATGAAAGGAGTGAGACGATGAAACGCATATTGACCGCAACAGCTCTCGCCGCACTTCTCTGCGGATGCGCCCGCGAAAACGGCGCCCTCAGAATGGCCACGGAATCGGACTTCCCGCCGTACGAGTTTCTCCGCGGTCCGGAGACCGTCGGCGTGGATATCGAACTCGGCCGCGCAGTCGCGGAAAAACTCGGCAGAAAAATCGTCGTCGACACGCTCGACTTCGACGCGGTTTTGCCGGCTGTTGTCTCCGCCAAGGCCGATTTCGCCATAGCCGGGATTACCGTCACCGACGAACGTGCCAAGACCGTGGATTTCTCAGTCCCTTACGTCACAACTGGCATCGTCGTGGTGTACAGCAAGCTAAAACCCTTCATCAGGCCCGAAATGCTCAAAGGACGCATCATCGGCGTAAAGAGCGCCACAACAAGCGAGTCGTACGTACTTGAGAAGTTGAATCAGGAACCCGTCCGCTTCCGCACCCTTCCGGAGGCGGTTGCCTCCCTCAAAGCCGGACGCATCGATTTCGTCATATCAGATGTGGAACCCGCGAAGACCTGCATAAAGGGCGACAAACTTCTTTCTCTGTCCGACTTCATAACGAAGGAAGATTACGCCGTCGCCGTCCGCAAAGGACATCCCGACCTCATCAAGGCTATAAACGAGACTATTGCCGAAGTCAAGGCCGACGGCCGCCTGGCCAAGTGGACAGCCGACTACACCGCCGAGGCCGACAGCCTGAAGCAATAACCTCCCCGTACGTTACAACAAGCTCGTGAACGAGCTCGACCTGGGCGCACAGGCGTCTGTCAGAGATTTGAGAGGGCGGAGGCGGTTTGTTCGGCGGAGACGAAGCGAACCGCACTCCATCCAGCGTCGCGGGCGCCTTGGCAGTTCGTCTCAACGTCGTCCACGAACACGATATCTTCCGGCGGCAGAGCGAGGCGGCGCTGCATTTCAAGGTATATCCCCTTCTGCGGCTTGTACATCTTCACTTCACCGGAAACCACCAACGCGTCCGCAAGCGCCACAAAATCGGCAAAATGCTTCCTGAAGAGCTTCGCGAAATTGCTGCACATGTTCGTGAGAATTCCAAGGCGGTATCCAGCGGCCTTTAGCGACTTCATCAATTCGAGGGTCTTCTCGTTCCTGTAGAGGAAGCTGGCCTGGTCTTCCTCGATTATCTTTGCGCGAGTAGTTTCATCAAGCACAATTCCGGCGTCCGCCCATATCTTGTCGTACATTTCGTCGAGCGTCATAAAGTCGCCGTCCATAAGGCAGCGATACTTCTTGAACCCACGCTCAAGCACGTCCCAGTCTATTCCAAGTTCCCCGACTAAATTTCGCACTCTTTCCGGCATCGTAGTAGTTGTCATCACTCCGCCGAAATCGAAGACGACCGCCTTCGGCTTCATAGCCTCTATCGAGAGCATTCCGAGCGCATGGATCACGGCCTGCCGGCGGATAGACTCCCTGTCACCCGCGAATATCGCCTTCTCGGTTCTTGTCCCTCCCCTTCCGGCGATGCCGAACCAGACTAGGCCGACGGGCTTTTCTTCGCTTCCGCCGCCCGGGCCGGCGATGCCAGTTGTGGAAACGGCGATATCGGACTTCATGAGGCGCCTGGCACCTTCCGCCATTTGAGCCGCCACTTCGCAGGAAACCGCACCGACTCTGGCGAGAGACTCTTCGCTAACGCCCAGAGCACCGGACTTGACGCTATTCGCGTAAGATACGACCGAGCCCAAGAATACTTCGCTCGATCCCGGAATATCCGTTATCGCCGCCGCAATCCCGCCGCCCGTGCAGCTTTCCGCGGTCGTGCAAGTGACATTGCGCGCCTTGAGGAGTTCAACGAGATTTTCCGCCTGTCTGATCATGATATGCTCTCCATGAAACGTTTTGCATTTGCATCTATTACAGATTCCATCTCTTCCTGCGCGACACCGCGAATATCGGCTAGCTTCGCGACAACAGCGGCGATATCAGACGATCCTGAAGGCTCCTTCGCATCGGTTTCTGCCAGAAGGATTTCCGCAGGCATCGACTTCGCCATCGCCCTGTAGTTCACGGCGTGGTCGTTGAGAATAGCCGGGCCGACGGATATGAAGCCGTTCAGCGCAACGATATCGCCAATCAAGCCGGCCGAGCGCGAAAAGCCATGGAAGAGGAAAGCCGGGATGCGCCCTTTATGGGGAATGCAGGCCTTCACGACCTCGCCCCAGCATTTCGCGCCATGCAGCACCACAGGCCGCGCGAACTCCGCCGCAATCGCAAGCTGAGATTCGAATGCATTTCTCATGGCCGCCGATATATCGCGGGATTTAAGCCGGTCGAGACCGATTTCGCCCACTCCCAAAGTTTTGTCAGCAGCCAGACGATTACGGAGCGAATCGAGATCAAGGCCTTCAAGATGCCATGGATGCCAACCGACGAACTTCGGCTTTCCTGCGCATGGTTCGGCCAGGATGCAAACACAGCCCGGTAATTCGATATGGGCGTGGGCGTCCGTCATGCGTCCTTGCGTTCTATCAGAGCCACGGCATGGACAGCAATGCCGAGCGATGCGCCAATGTCGTCCATCTTCTCGTTCGTCTTGCCCTTGACGCTTATTTGCGAAACGTCTATTCCGAGCACCGATGCAATGGATGAGCGGATTTCGTCGATGCGGCCGCGCAGTTTTGGTCTTTCGCATATCACCGTCTCGTCGATGTTGCCTATTCGCCAGAGAGCGGCGTCAAGGTGCGCGGCGACATCCTTCAAAAGAGCTTTGCTGTCCGCGTCCTTGTATCGCAGATCGGTATCTGGAAAGAGCGCCCCGATATCGCCCATCGCCGCCGCGCCGAGCAGCGCGTCGATTATGGCGTGGATAAGAACGTCAGCGTCGGAGTGGCCCTTCAAACCGGTTTCGCCGGGGAACTCAACTCCGCCGATGAACAGTCTGCGGCCAGACTCGAAGCGGTGGGAGTCGTATCCGAAACCGATCCTCATCGCGCACCGCCCGCTTCCTTCGCGAAATGATCCTTCAGAATGGCGAGACACTTCTTTAGGTTGACGAGATACTGGTCGGTCGTCGAGCCAGAGCCGTACACGTCGGATATGCACTTGAGCGAGCGGAACGGAACACCCGCCCTTTCGCACACCTGCGCGATGGCGGCGCCTTCCATATCGCGGGCCTTGCAGCCCAGGACTTTCGTTATGAGTTCGTGGTCTACGGCGCTATCGTTGAAACGGTCGCCGCTCGCGAGGCGTATTGCAGGGAATCGCCCGGACGCCGTGCAGGGAATGTACGGGTCGGTTCTCTCGTTGAGCGTGCCCGGCAGTCCGCCGTTAAGCTGCACGAGATCGAAATCGTACTGCACGGCCGAATCGACTTCGTAAAGGCCGCCGACCTGCATCGAGGAATCGAGCCCGCCGGCGACGCCGAAATTGCGCACCTCGTCAGCATCATATTCGCCGAGCGCGATCTGCGCGCCTGCGGCCGAATTGACCTTGCCTATTCCAGAGACGATCACGACGGTCCTTTCGCCGCCGAGCATGCCCTCTACGATGCGGCGCCCGTACAGTTTCTTTTCCGAACGATTCGAGAGATTCGCAATCAAGGCTTCAGCCTCGTTATCCATCGCCACTACGTAGGTCTTCATTTTCTTTGCTCCTTTACGGCGTTCAGCATCGCGGCGCGATCGGCGGCGATGCCTGTCCATATCTTGAAAGATTCCGCTCCCTGCCCGACAAGGAATTCGAGTCCGTCCGCCGCCATGGCTCCAGCATCGAGAGCGGCTTGCGCGGTCGGCGGAAAATCCTTCGACGGAATGATGTCGAGGACGAACTGACCTTTCCTGAAAACATCATTGGGCAATACCGGCCCGTCGCCGGGCTGGAGTCCTACAGGAGTCGCGTTGACAACAATATCCACCAAAGTGGCGATTTTCGCCGCCTCGTCCATCGGCACGGTCTTGACGGCGAAACCGCCGGTATCGACATCGTGGCGCACGGCGGCGAAGACTTCCGCGGCGCCTGAGCGCAATGCCGCGATCGCGACCGTCCTGCCAGCCCCGCCAAATCCGACAACCAGCACTTTCCGCCCGGCAATAGGCACGCCGCGCAACGAAAGCGCGGAAAGGAATCCAGCCGCATCGGTGTTGTAGCCAGATATAGATCCGTCCTTGGCGAATTTCACCGTATTGCAGGCGCCATACAGCTTCACCGATTCGTCAACATTGTCCAGAACGCCGATCACGGTGACCTTGTGCGGAATCGTGATGTTGAGCCCGAGATATCCTTCCTCGCCTTTGAGCCGCACGAATTCCGCAATGTTTTCTGGCGGCACGTCGAACATGCCATACTCTCCGGCGTAGCCTATGGCCGCGAAATTCGCCGCATGCATCTTCGGCGAAAGCGAATGCGCTACAGGATGGCCTATGACGGCGAAGCGGTTCATTCCCTCTCCACGCGAAAACCGCGCCTCACGAGTTCCTGCGGCGTAACGTGGCCGAGTTTCTCCAGCCCGCCCACGGAAGCGTATGTCCAAAGCGAACCGAGCTCGCCCGCGCGAATCCGCGTAGCAAGTCCAAGCTCGCCCATCGCTACGACGACGTACGGCATATCAGGCCTCCTGCCGGCAAGCTCCCTGAACACGCGATCGACATCCTGCTTGCTCTTCGGCATGAACGCTATCTTCGCGATCTCGCCTTCCACAGTCATCTTCGCCATACGGTTGCGGAGATTCTTGACTGGGCCGTTGAAATCATGCAAGGAGCGGACGACTGCCGTATAGGACGCGTAAGCAATCTCATCCAGCTCATCGACGATGAAATCCTCCTCGAAATCCACGTAAGCGAAATGCGGCTTTGCGGCCTTAAGCGTCTTGCGGAAGAAATCCATGCGCACGTCTTCGCCGCCCTCGAACGCGCCGCCATCGCGTTTTCTCCTGAACGTCAGAAGAACGGGGACATCCACCATCTTTGTAAACTCCGCCGCCCTTTCGCGCTCCGATTCGTCAAGAAGATCGGCGCGAAGTTCCACCATGTCGGTGAAATAGCGTTGCGACTCGTATTGAGAGAGGCACTCCTCGAGCGTCCTGCCGGTGAGAGTCAGGCATATCTTGGCCTCATAGGCATCGCGCGGGAGCATCAGGTCGGCGAAAGCGAAGGAAGCCATCGCCTCCACGACAGGCAGGGCCCTTCGGACAATGCAAGGGTCGTGGCGGCCTTTCATGGAAAGCTTGGCTTTCTCCATTGTCGCGAGATCGACGGAAGACTGCTCCTTGAAAATCGTCGGCGTGGGCCGCATCGCGACTCTGAACACGACCGGCATACCGCTCGTCATTCCGCCTAGAATGCCGGCTTGGCGGTTCGTTGCAGTCCGCACCTTGCCGTCCTCAACGACGAAGGAGTCATTATATTCCGAACCATAGAGCTTCGTTCCCGCGAAAGCGTCGCCGAACTCTATGCCCTTCACGCCCGGTATGCCGAATATCGCGGAGGAAAGACGAGTCTCGACGCCTTCAAACATCGGGCCGCCTATTCCGGGAGGGAGCCCTTTCACTTCGCAAACAATCGTGCCGCCGACGCTGTCGCCAATATCGCGGGCTTTTGCGATCTCGTCCTCAAAGCCGTCCTTCCTGCCATGGACTGTCTCAATGCGGGCCTCTACCGAAACGTCATGCACGGCCAGGTATTGCTTGCATATCCAGCCCGCCGCGCAGTAGGCGGCGGTAAGCCGTCCGGAGTTCGCTCCGCCGCCGGTAGGAATCCGGCCGAGATTCACCCATTGCGGAAAATCGGCGTGGCCTGGACGAGGGATTGTCCGCTCTTCGCCGTAATCGCCCGGCCTGAAATCCTTGTTCGGTATCTTGCCGACTATCACGCCGCCATCAGTCACGCCTTCCGCAATGCCTCTGGCGAACAGGACCTCGTCATCTTCCTTTCGCTGCGACGAAAGATCGTCCCGCCCCGGCGAACGCCTTTGCATGAACTCCCTGAACGCCTTTTCGTCCAGCGCCAACCCAGGCGGCATTCCTTCAAGCTCGAAACGCAATTCAGGTGCGTGCGATTCGCCCGAGACGGTGAGCCGCAGATTTTCGCCTATGGAAGAGACCAGCCTCATTGAGCGCTCCTTCTTGCGAGTTCGATCTTTTTCGCCTTGGTGCCTTCGCGAATCATGCGTTTCAACTTCTTTTCGTCACCGGAAGCAATCGCGCCGCGCATCTCCCCCATGCGCGCGATGAAAGAGTCGAGCACTTTCACGAGAGAGTCTTTGTTTCCGAGGTAGAGGCGCGACCAGTCGTCTTCGTTCTGGGTCGCGATGCGAGTCATGTCATCGTAGCTGCCGGCCGAAAAGCCGAGCGAACGGGCGACCTTCGGATCGCGCGAATAGCTCGTCGCGATCACATGGCAAAGCTGGCTTGTAAAGGCGATCATGGAGTCGTGCGTTTTCGCGTCCGCCACAACGACACGCGCGAAACCCACGCTTTTGAAAAACGCCTCAAGCTTCGCGAGGACCTCCTTAGGCGCGCCATTCTTCTCCGGCACAAGAATCATCGACGCGCCCTTGAAAAGCCCTGCAAGGGAATTCTCGTAACCCGAAACCTCCCTGCCGGCCATCGGATGGCCGCCGATGAACGTCCAGCCGTTCTTCTCCACCTTTGAGATGGCTCGCATTATGTTGCGCTTAGTCCCGCAAATATCAACCACGACAGCGCCTTTGCGGAAATCATTCCTGTGGGCGGCGATCCAAGGGACAATCGCTTCGGGCGGCATGCAGACCATAACGAGCTCTGCGTCCGAAAGCTTCTCGCCGCAGTCGCCGTGGTGAAGACCGGCTACATCGTGCCCGGCCTTTTTCGCCGCCTTGAAGAACGAGCCGCCTATCAGCCCCAGACCTGCGACAGCCACCTTCATTTCATGCGCCGACTTTCCCTGTCTTTCGAAACGGCGAATATCGCCTTGAAGATCGCTTCCACGTCTGGAGCGCAATCCTCGCCCGCCTGGGATGCGACACGCGAAAGGATTTCGCGCTCCCTGCCGCAATCCTCGATTCGCGCACCCGATTCCTTCTTGGCGGCAGCAATCCGGTCGACGAGAGCGAGCCTTCTTGCGATAAGCGGCACGAGCGAGGAGTCGATAGAGTCTATCTCTTCGCGGAGCGCGGACAAATCCATCAAACAACCTCCCTTATGCGCGAAATCCTCGCCATCGTGGCGTCGAACATCGCCGGAGTCTGGCTCTGCGCGCCGTCGCACCTTGCGCGCGGCGGATCGTTGTGCACCTCGATTATGAGGCCGTCCGCCCCTATCGCCGCGGCGGCGACCGACACGGAATCCACCATGTACGCATGGCCGGTCGCGTGCGACGGATCGACCATGACCGGCAGATGCGAAAGCTTGTGCAGGTACGTGACCACGCCGAGGTCCAAGGTATTCCTCAAGGCCGTCTCGAACGTCCTTATTCCGCGCTCGCAGAGTATGACGTTCGGATTGCCGGAGGCCAGTATGTACTCGGCGCTCATAAGCAGCTCCTGCAGCGTGGCGCTCATGCCGCGCTTGAGGAGGATAGGCTTCTTCGTGTAGGCGCCGACCTCCTTCAGGAGGTTGAAGTTCTGCATGTTCCGCGCGCCGATCTGGATCATGTCCACGTCGTTGAAGCACTCGATATCCTTGAAGTCCATGAGTTCGCTCACGACCGGAAGGCCCGTTTCCTTCTTAGCGATGGAAAGAAGGCGTATTCCTTCCGCACCCAATCCCTGAAAAGCGTAGGGCGAAGTGCGCGGCTTGAACGCGCCGCCTCTCAGAAGTTTCGCGCCGGAAGCCTTTACCGCTTTCGCTACGGCTACGATCTGCTCTTCAGACTCGACGCTGCAAGGGCCGGCCGCAACCGCGAAATGCCCGCCGCCAATCTTCACGCCCGCGCAATCGATTACGGTGTCGTCCGGATGGAACTTCCTGTTCGCCGCCTTGTACGGCTCCTGGATGCGCTGCACGGTCTCGACCATATCAAGTGCCTCAATGAGGCCGGGATCGAGATGGGTGATGTCGCCCACGCAGCCGACTATCGTCTCGACGGCGCCCCTCGACACCGTCGGCTCGATCGATTTCGACCTCAAAAGCAGCTTCAAGCCTTCGATCTGCTCGTCGCTGACGCCCTTCTTTAGCGTGATTATCACGGTTCGCCTTCTTTCCTTTAATTGATTAAATCGACTCTGCCACGGCGTCGCCCATTGCCGCCGTGGAAATTTCTCCGCCTATGTCGGCCGTCCTCGCGCCGCCTTTTAGAGCCCTGCCGACCGCGACCTCTATCATGTCGGCCTCGGAGGCCATTGCGAAGGACATCCTTAGCATCATCGCCGCCGAAAGTATCGTCGCCAGAGGATTGGCGATTCCCTCGCCGGCGATATCCGGCGCGCTGCCGTGGATAGGCTCGTACATTCCGAAGCCGCCGTCGCCGACCGATGCCGAAGGGAGCATTCCTATCGAGCCCGTAATCTGGCTCGCCTCGTCGCTCAGTATGTCGCCGAACATGTTCTCGGTCAAAATCGTGTCGAACCTGCCCGGCACCCTCAAAAGCTGCATAGCCGCGTTATCGACGTACATGTGTTCTAGCGCGACGTCGCCGAAGGATTCGCGGTGCACCCGCTCGACGGTCTCGCGCCAGAGCCGCGAGGTTGCGAGGACGTTCGCCTTGTCGACGCTCGTCACGAGCCCCCTCCGCTTGCGCGCCGCCTCGAAAGCGACTTTCGATATCCTTTCGATTTCACGGACGGAATACGCCATCACGTCCTTGGCGGAGAGGCCGTCCGCAGAGATCGAATGCTCTCCGAAATAGACGCCGCCCGTAAGTTCCCTCACAACGAGAATATCGAGCCTCTCGCCCACGATGTCGCCCCTCAGCGGCGAAGCCTTCTTGAGCGGCTCCCAAACTATCGCCGGCCGCAGGTTCGCGAAAAGGCCGAGCTCCTTCCTGAGCGTGAGCAAGGCCCGTTTCTCCGGACGCATCTGAGCAGGAAGACCATCCCACTTCGGACCGCCCACCGCACCCAGCAGCACGGCATCCGCCTTCTTGCAGGCAGAGAGTGTGTCTTGCGGCAGGCAGTCGCCGGTCGCATCGTATGCCGCGCCTCCCGCCAGGCGTTCGTCGAAAATGAATTCGTGGCCGCATTTCGCCGCGACAGCCTTCAGCACTTTCATGGCCTCGGCCACGATCTCCGGCCCGATTCCATCGCCGGCGAGCACTGCAATGCGTTTCTTCATCGCGCGCTCCTCCAGTATGCCGCGAGCCCTCCGGCCGCGATGAGTTTCTGCATAAACGGCGGGAACGGCTCGGCCTTGAATGTCTCGCCGGTCGTTTCGTCCTTGATTAGGCCGACGTCGAAATCTATCGCCACGGTGTCGCCCGCCTTCACCGATTGAGCCGCCTCGGGCGACTCGAGAATCGGCAATCCAATGTTGAGCGCGTTCCTGTAGAAGATCCTGGCGAACGAGGCGGCGATTACGCAGGATACGCCGCATTCTCTTATCGCGATCGGTGCGTGCTCGCGCGAACTGCCGCAGCCGAAATTTCGTCCAGCGACCATTATGTCGCCCGCCTTGACCTTCGCCGCGAAGCCGGAATCAACGTCCTCCATGCAGTGCCGCGCCAATTCCTTCGCGTCTGGAGTGTTGAGATAGCGCGCAGGGATTATGACGTCGGTATCGACATTGTCGCCGAATCTGTGGACAATTCCTCTCGCCTTCATGACGCGCCTCCCGCCGTTTCTTCCGGAAGCGCGATCACGCCCGCTATGGCCGATGCCGCCGCGACCGCTGGCGATGCGAGATAGACCTCGCTCCCGACATGACCCATACGCCCCACGAAATTCCTGTTCGTCGTGGCCACGCACTTCTCGCCGTCGGCGAGTATTCCCATATATCCGCCCAGGCACGGTCCGCAAGTAGGAGTGGAAACCACCGCACCCGCCTCGACGAAAATCTTGAGGAGTCCTTCTTCCATCGCCTGGAGCCATATTCTTTGCGTCGCCGGTATGACTATGGCCCTGACGCTTTTCGCGACCTTGCGGCCCTTCATCACTTCAGCCACGATGCGCAAATCACCGATCCTGCCGTTCGTGCAGCTGCCTATCACGACCTGATCTATCTTGATTCCGGCGACCTCGCGCACCTTCTTCGTGTTTGAGGGCAGATGCGGCAGCGCTATGGTCGGCTCAAGCGCGCCAAGGTCAATCTCGACAACTCTCTCGTACTCGGCGTCAGAGTCGGCAGCGTATATCTTCGGCTCCTTCGCGCCGTGCACCTTGAGGTATTCGAGGCACTTTGCATCGACAGGGAATATGCCGTTCTTCGCGCCCGCCTCGATGGCCATGTTCGCCATCGCGAACCTGTCGTCCATGCCGAGCGCCGCCACACCCTCGCCCGCGAATTCGAGCGACATGTACCTCGCGCCGTCCACGCCGATCGTGCCGATGAGGTGGAGTATAGCGTCCTTGCCTCCCACCCATTTGCGCGGCGAGCCTTTGAGGACGATCTTTATCGCGGAAGGCACCTTGAACCAGGTCTCTCCCGCGCTCATTCCCGCCGCCATGTCGGTCGAGCCGACGCCGGTCGAGAACGCACCCAGCGCGCCATAGGTGCATGTGTGGCTGTCGGCGCCTATTACGAGGTCGCCGGCTGTGACGAGACCCTTCTCTGGCAGCAAGGCGTGCTCGATTCCGGAATCCTGCCCCACCTCGAAGTAGTTGGTTATTCCCTGCCCGTTCGCGAACGCCCTCAACATCGCGCACTGCGTCGCCGCCTTGATATCCTTGTTCGGCGCGAAGTGGTCGGGCACGAGCGCGATTTTCGTGTTGTCGAAAACCTTCTTCCTGCCGAATTTCGGGAACTCGCCTATCGCGACGGGAGTGGTTATGTCGTTGCCGAGCACGAGATCGAGCTTCGCCATCACGAGCTCTCCGGCGCGCACGGAATGCTTCCCTGCGTGGGCCGCGAGTATCTTCTGGGTCATCGTCATCGCCATGGACCGCCCCGCTTGCCTTACCTGTCCGTATGTCCGGCGAGCAGATCGTCCGCGTCGCCGTAGGTGTGCTGCGCCTTCGATGCCGCGCCACGCCCGAGTGCGCCCGTCTTGTCGTTCAGCATCCTGTTCACCGCGTCGAGCGTCGCGAGTATCGAGCCTTCGATGATGTCCGTCGAAATGCCCCTTCCCCTGAAAACTCCCGTCGCGTCGGCAATCTTCACCGTCACCTCGCCCAATGCATCGCGCCTTTCGGTCACGGCCTGGATCTGGAAGTCCTGGAGCGAGAAAGTGTGCTTGACTATCTTCTCGACTGCGCGTATCGAGGCGAAGATCGGACCGGTGCCGAACGCGCTTTCGGTGTGAGTCTTTTTTCCTCTGGCGAGAGTCACGCATGCAGTGGAGTACATCTTGTTGCCGGTCGATATCACGTAGTTGAGGAGCGTGAAATCCTTCGCGTTCGGCTTTCTGGCGCCGGCGACCTTCTCGACGAGCGCGACGATATCCCTCTCGTCTATCTTCTTCTTGAGGTCGGCGAGTTTCTTGAACTCGGCGAAGACCATGTCTTCCGTCGCCTTGTCGAGCGTGATGCCGAGGTCTGAAAGCCTCTGCGAAAACGCATGCTGCCCGGAATGCTTGCCGAGGACGAGAGAAGCGTTCTTCACGCCGACCGACTCGGGCGTCATTATCTCGTAGGTCTTCGCGTTCGCCATCACGCCGTGCTGGTGGATGCCCGACTCGTGGGCGAAGGCGTTTGCGCCGACTATGGGCTTGCTGGGCGAAATCTTTACGCCCGTGATCTTCGCGAGCAGGCTTGCAGTCCGCGCGAGCTCTTCGGTTTTGATGCCGTATTCCAGGTTGTACGCGTCCTTGCGCGTCCTTAGGCCCATGACGATTTCTTCAAGAGCCGCATTGCCCGCCCTTTCGCCGATTCCGCATATGCAGCACTCCGCCTGCCGCGCTCCGGCCGCGATTCCGGCGAGCGTATTCGCGACCGCCAGCCCAAGATCGTTGTGGCAGTGGAGCGACACGGTCGCCTTCGAGATGTTCGGCACTCTGCCGATTACGTTCGAGACCATCGCGCGTATCTCGTCAGGCGTGGAATAGCCAACAGTGTCGGGAAGGTTTATCGTCGTGGCGCCGGCGTCGATCGCGGCCTCCACGACCCTGCACATGTAGTCACTGTCGGTCCGGCTGGCGTCCTCGAGAGAAAACTCCACGTCGTCGCATAGATTCCTCGCGTACCTGACCGCCTCGACAGCCCTCTTGAGCGCTTCTTCGCGCGTCATTTTGAGTTTGTACTTGAGGTGCAGGTCGCTCGTCGCGAGGAAGGTGTGCAGCCTCGGCCTCGCCGCGCCTTTGACCGCTTCGTGGGCGGCGTCGATGTCCTTCTTGAGTGCCCTGCAAAGCGACGCCACCACGCACTTCTTTACCGCGAGCGAAATCTGCTTCACGCTTTCGAAGTCGCCTGGACTCGCTATCGCGAAACCTGCCTCGATTATGTCCACGCCCAGCGATTCCAGCTGCGCGGCCATCCTCAGTTTCTCCTCGATGTTCATCGAGTATCCAGGGGCTTGTTCTCCGTCACGAAGCGTCGTGTCGAAGAATTTCACTTTGTCTTTCATTTTTTCTCCTTGATGCCAAGATCGGCAAGTCGCATCGAGAGGATTCTCGACACGCCTTTCTCTTGCTGGGAGACTCCGTAGACAAGGTCGGAACCCGCTATCGTATGCTGGTTGTGCGTTATGATTAGGAATTGCGATTCGACAAGAAACTCTTTCAGTTGCTCCACGAAGCGGCCTATGTTCGCGTCGTCGAGCGCGGCGTCTAGTTCGTCGAGCATGCAGAACGGCGCCGGCTTGATCATGAAGATCGAGAAGAGCAGCGCGACCGCCGTCATCGTCCTCTCTCCGCCGGAAAGGAGCGTCACGGACTGCGGCCTCTTTCCGGGCGGCCGGGCGATTATGTCGATGCCGCACTCGAGGGGGTCTTCCTCGTTCTCCAACAGCACGAGCCTCGCCTCGCCGCCACCGAAGAGCTTTGTGAACATCGCCTGGAAGTTCTTGTTGGCCTGCTCGAAGGTCGTCTTGAACATCTCGCCCGAAGTGTCATTTAGGTTCGTGATGAGCGCCAGTATCTTTTCCTTGGCGGCGAGAAGGTCCTCTTCCTGCGCCTTCTCCTTCGCGTAGCGCTTGCGGAGAGGCCCTTCCAATTGAAGTTAAGGCCGAAGGAACCGGTGAATTTAGGCTGTACGGAACCCAGGAATACCTCGGACTCGGAAACAGGCAGGCCGTC
>JAGCPM010000162.1 GCA_017965685.1 Kiritimatiellia bacterium
CCCAAAAGCGTACCGATTCCCGAAAGCGACCCGACCACGCCGTTCGGCATGTATGTGGGCGCCGTCAACCGGTTTATGAAGCTCCTTCAAGTCTCTGCGTTGGGCGAGCTTTCCGACGAGGCGATAAAGAACGAACTTCTGAATATCGCTTACGACATCGAAGGCGCCCATATCAACCCGCAGCTTTTCGTGGACTTGGGCTACAGCCCGGAGCAGGCGCGCGGGATTGACGGAGCCGTCCAGAGCCTCGAAATGCTCTTAGACCAGTACAAGGCGCTCGCCAGAAATACAGCGACCTTCGCCAATGAAGGCGCAGACCCTATGGTGACTCAGGGCGACATCCGCCGGATGCTTCTGGGCGAAGTCGGTGTTTCCAGCGTCGTCGAGGCGCGCGCAAGAGGGTATAAGGCGGAGGACGTCAACCCGATGGCGGACGACTCGAACATCGTAAACAGCAGGACTCTCGGCTCCGGGCAGTCCAACACGTGCTATCTGCTGACGACCAAGTCCGGGGAGAAATTCGTCTTCAAGCCAGAGCTGGAAAGCCGCATCGGGCTAAACGTGATGCCGCTCGGTACCGGCGCCTACAGCGGCGAGCAGTCCGGCGCGAATCTGAGCATCGCCACGGCCGACGCCGCGAAGATGCTCGGCTTCGAGGACATGATCGTCAAGTATTCAGTCGGTACGCACAACGGCCAGTTCGGCGTTTTCATGGAGATGGCGGAAGGTTTCACCGGGCACGACCTTGTCGTCAAAGACCAGCAGAACAGCCCCGACTACGCCGCCGTCAGCAGCCTCAAGGCCGAGATTGCGCACTCAAACGACCAGGACAAGGTCAAGGGAAAGATTGCGCAGCAGCTCAACCGTCTGCAGTGGCTCGACATCATCATCGGCCAGGGCGACCGCCACTGGGAAAACTACTACATCAACATCGACCGGACGACGCACGACATGAAAGTGAAGGGCATTGACAACGAAGTCGCGTTTTCCGAGGAGCGCATAGGCGTCCAGAAGTTCAGGTTTTCCAGGCGCAAGGCGTCGTTGCTCAAGAGAACTCTCGAGCACGTATACCTCGCGATCTGCAAAGGCGACCGGGAACTGGCGAGGGCGCAGTTCAAGAAGTGCTGGAAGAATTCCCCCGCGCTCAAGATCGACTCCGAAAACAAGGAAGTCACTCTCGACCTCTCCAAGATCGAGCGCACCAACCGCGAGCTTGCCATCGCGTATTCGGGCTTGACCGGCGCGCAGACCATCTCGCTTCAAGACGCCATCGACAAGACCTTCTACGACAAGCTGATCGAGCTCGATACCACTCCGAAACTCAAGGAAGACTTCTTCGCCAAGCTTGCGCCGCGCCTTTCGGGCCGCGCTCTCGAGGCCGCCCGCCAGAGTCTGGACGACGCAATCCAGCATGCGAAGCGTCTCGTCAAGAACGATATGGTCTTCAAGGACGAAGACTGGCTGAAGCCCGAAAAGCTCGATTCGCTCGGCAGGATTCACTCGTCGGTCAACGTCTACGATTCCACGGGCGCCGGAACCAAGCTTACGCCAAATGCGTTCCTCGCGATCAAAGGGCCCATCGAGCGCTACCTCATAGGCAGCTGCGGCAACTTCTACAACCGCGACTACATAAAATACATGTTCGAGGATGATGAAAACTAAACTGCTCGCTTTTGCTATCGCGGCAATGTTGGCGCACGGCGTTTTGGCCGATGCGCCAACCCATTATGCGGTATGCGTCGGCGTCAACGAGTACGACACTGGTTATATCGGCAAATACTCCTGGCTGCGTGGATGCGTGGCTGACGCCTGCAACATCTGGACGAACATAACGGTGCGCGGCGAATGGACTCAGAAGTCCGCGATCACGCTCCTTGACTCCGCCGCGACGAAAGATGCGATTCGCGCGGCGATAACGAATGCCGCCGCCGTTGCCGAAGCGGGCGACGTGTTTCTTTACACGCATTCCTCGCACGGCGGCAACGACGATGGCGGACTAGATGTGTATCTTTGCACATACGATGCCGACTACATTGATTCCGAACTGGCTGCCGACCTCGCAAAGTTCAAGAGTGGCGTGAAGGTCGTTGTCCTCGTTGATGCCTGCCATTCTGGCGGACTCTTCAAGAGCAAAAACACGAAGTCCTCTACTGCGGCAACGGCGACATTCAACATCGCCGGGCGAGTAAGTGCGCATCTCGATGCGATTCGAGCGAGCGAGCCGCTTCGGCGCGGGTTGAAAGCGAAAGGGATAACATCGTCCGAGATCGGCTGGGTGACGGCGGCGGACTATGACCAGTACAGCTGGGACAGCGGAAGAAAAGGCGGCCAATTTACCATAGCCGTTCTCAACGGTTGGAACAAAGGCTACTGCGACGACAGATCGTATGGCGACGAAAACAACTATGCCGATTTCTACGAGCTCTGGAATTACGCGAAGGATATTGCGGTCGGCAATGGCGAGCCCGGAACCGAAGATTATACCGAGGCGCAATGCGCCAATCCGGAGGTGCTTCAGTCGGTGACGGCGGGTTGGGTGGGCGATTCGCCGCCGCCCGAGCCGGACGATCCGCCGCGCTTCCGGGAGATCCCAGATACTTATATGGTTTTCGGTGAAACCGTGTCATTCTATGTCCGCGCATACACACCGGCCAATGCGCCGGCAACGCTCGCGCTTGTGGAAGGCGATCCGTCGGCAACCTTCACTGACGGCGTGTTCAGCTTCACACCGATGGCGAGCGGCAAGTATAGTTTCGTCCTTTCCGCAGAAAACGCCAATGGCAGCGCCATCGAGGAATTCACCATTACGGTAAATCTTGAAACACCCTCGACTCCGACTATCAAGGACATCACAGACACATCCTTCAAGGTTTGCTGGAATGCTGTCGTCGGCGCGGACAACTATCTAGTGGATGTCGAGAGCGCAAATCATGATATTGTGGTTTACAGGAAAGTCGGCAATGTGACCGAGTATGTGGTGGACGGCTTGTCGCCGGGTACTAAGTACTTCGTTTGGCTCAGGGCGTGTGCCGGCAATGAGGCTTCCGGCTGGTCTGGTGGCAAGCAAGTGTTGACTGGTAAGAAGCCGAATGCGGCGCCGGAATGGTCGGCGATTCCTGTGCAGAATGCGCAAGCAGGACGATTGTCTATAATCGACCTGTCGAAGTTTGTGTCGGGTTGGCCTGTGCCTGACTTGCAACTCGCAGAAGGGGATGCGACGCTGGAAGGGACATTCCTTGAATTCACGCCATCCGATATTGGCACGAACACCTTTACAGTTTGCGCGAGCAATTCTCTCGGCACGGCGAGCGCAACGATAACCGTCGTGGCGGGCGAACTCGCGCCGAAGAAGTTCGCCGTATGCGTCGGTATCAACAAATACGAGAATATCACCGGCTTGAGCGGTTGCGTAAACGACGCAAATTTTATGGCGGCGAATCTTGTCGCGCGCGGCGGATGGGACAGGCAGGACGTGACCGTGCTGACCGATTCAGCCGCGACCAAGTCCGCCATTCGAGGCGCCATATCTAATGTCGTCGCTCAGGCGATTCAGGGCGATACCTTCATCTATCAGCATTCGTCGCATGGCGGACAGTTCAACGCGACGTACGAACCCCTGACAGACGAGTCTGGTCTTGCTGTATTTCTTTGCGTCTATGACAAAGATTACTATGACAACACAACAGCCTACAACGACTATGAGATAGCTGCCGACCTCGCCGCATTCCCGTCTGGCGTGAAGGTTGCCGCGATTGTGGATGCATGCCATTCGGGCGGACTCTTCAAGAGCCGGGATGCGGCCCAGGACTCCGCAGCTTC
>JAGCPM010000163.1 GCA_017965685.1 Kiritimatiellia bacterium
GATCCGGCCGAGCGCAAGGCGATCCAGAAACGCATCCGCGCGGCCGGATGCCACTGCATAGACCTTTCGGACAACATGCTCGCCAAGGAGCACGTGCGGCACATGGTCGGCGGCCGTTCGGCCGGAATCGACAACGAGATTGTATACTCGTTCGAGTTCCCTGAAAAGCCGGGCGCGCTGATGAAGTTCCTCTCCGTCATCGCTGGACGCTGGAACATATCGCTGTTCCACTATCGCAACCATGGTGCCGACCACGGCAAGGTTCTGGCGGGCTTCCAGGTCCCGCCGCAGGACCGCAAGGCGTTCGTTGAAGCTCTTGACGAGATAGGCTATCTATACCGGGACGAGACGGACGATCCCGCATACAAGTATTTCCTTAAATCGAGAAAGCAAAGCAAGGAGACGAAGAAATGAGACCAGTCGTTTTCATAATACGCGACGGATGGGGCGTCAATGAACGCAAAGAGGGCAACAGCGTGTATGGCGCGAAGACTCCTGTCATAGACCAGATACGCGCGCGCTATCCGCACTGCCTTCTGGACTGCTGCGGCGAAGCGGTCGGACTGCCCGACGGCTACCAGGGCAGTTCCGAGGTAGGCCATCTCAACATGGGCGCGGGCAGGATTGTGGTGCAGGAACTCAAGCGCATCGACGACGGTCTTTCCTCGGGCGAACTCTTCAAGAGCGAAAAGTGGCGCAAGCTCATCGCGGACTGGAAGGCGAACAACTCCACTTTCCACTTCTTCGGGCTTCTCCAGGACGAGGGCGTGCATGCCCATCAGGAGCATCTCTTTAAGCTCATGAAGCGCGCGAGAAGCGAGTTCCCGGAAGGGAAGATCGCGGTGCATCCTTTCCTTGACGGGCGCGACACTCCGCCACGTTCGACTCTCGAATACATCGCGCGCCTCAAGACCGAGCTCGCCGCGGTCGGAAACGCGAAGATCGCCACCGCCATGGGCCGCTACTACGGAATGGACCGCGTGAAGAACTGGAAGCTCACGAGCGAGGCGTACGAGTGCATCGTCGCCGCGAAAGGCAAGAAGTCCGCGACAATCGAGGAGGCCGTCAAGGCCGAGTACGATTCCGGCCTGACGCCCGATGGCACGCCGATGACCGACGAGTACGTTCCCTGCTACGTCATTGGTGACTACGACGGAATGAAGGACGGCGATGTGGTGATGCACACCAACTACCGCCAGGACCGCGCGATCCAGCTCACGCAGGCTTTCGTGTGCGACGATTATCCGGGCGAGAGATCCGCACATCCGAAGGTAACATATCTTGGATTCACCCGCTACTGGGACGAGTTCGAGGACTATCTTCTCGGCGCGATGGGCGCAGGCGGAGGAATGGACAACCTCCTCGGCGAGGTCGTCTCCAAGGCCGGAATCAGGCAGCTGCGCCTCGCCGAGACGCAGAAGTTCCGCCACGTGACGAGCTTCTTCAACGGCAAGTCCACGACTCCTTCGGAAGGCGAGGACCAGGTAGAGGTGAAGAGCCGCTTCGACCCGGCCACCTTCGCAAGCCATCCCGAGATGGACGCCTACAACGTAACGGACGAGCTGCTGAAGCGCCTGGAGCAGAATCCCTACGGCTTCATCGTCGTCAACTACGCCAACTGCGACATGGTGGGACACACTGGCGACGAGAAGGCTGCGACGAAGGCGGTTGAAGTCACCGACGAATGTATCGGCAAGATTCTGCCGCGCCTCATGGAGCTCGACGCGCACGTTCTCATTTTCGCGGACCACGGCAACGCCGAGCAGATGGTGGACTACAAGTCGGGCCTGACGAAGACCTCGCACACGCTCAATCTTGTGGATTGTTTCTACGTGGCGAACGATGCGGCGGGAGTGCGCCTTACGCCGCTCGCGAAGCTTTCCGCCGTGGCGCCGACGGCGCTGCAGATGCTGGGCCTGCCGATACCGGGCGAGATGACGACTCCGTCGCTCCTCGCCGGCAAGGAGCCTTGGTCGAAGACGTCGCTCGCAATTTGACTTGTCAATTTGTTTGATTTTCCCACTTGACGGTCTCGCCGGATTTTTGATATACTACACACCACTTTCTGGAACACGGGGTTGTGGCGCAATTGGTTAGCGCACTGGACTGTCGATCCGGGGGTTGCGGGTTCGAGCCCCGTCGACCCCGCCAATTCGAAAAGGTGCGGGATTGCCTCGTGGTGTAATGGTAGCACCGCAGATTCTGATTCTGCTTGTTGGGGTTCGAGTCCCTGCGAGGCAACCAGCCTTTACCCCCCTGGCTTAAACCGATTAAACATCTGGAGATCATGCCATGCTGGTGGTAAAGCAGGTAATAGACAAAAAGCGTCAGGGCGGGGAGTTGACCTCTGACGAAATCCGCGAAACGGTTTCATTGTACTCAAAAGGCGCGATTCCAGACTACCAGATGTCCGCCCTTGCGATGGCGATATGCTGCAAGGGAATGAATGCGCGCGAGACATCCGACCTCACATGCGCGATGATGCGCTCCGGCGAGACTATCGAGTGGGATGTTCCGACAGCCGACAAGCATTCTACGGGCGGAGTAGGCGACAAGTTTTCGCTCGTGATCCAGCCTCTTGCGGCGTCATGCGGGCTTTACGTGCCATCCATGACTGGGCGCGGTCTTGGCCATACGGGCGGAACGGCCGACAAACTCGAGTCGATACCCGGATACAACGCAGGGCTTTCCATCGCGGAGATGAAGAAGGTCGTTCTCGAGGCGGGGCTCGCCATGACGTGCCAGACGGCGGAGATTTGTCCAGCGGACAAGAAGCTCTACGCGCTCAGGGACGTGACCGGCACTGTGGCATCCATTCCTTTGATCACCGGCTCGATACTTTCGAAGAAGCTTGCGGAGGGTTCGCATACGCTGGTGTTCGACGTTAAATGCGGCAGAGGAGCCTTCATGCAGACGCTCGACGAGGCGGTCGCGCTCGCCAAATCGCTCGTGGACGGCGCGAAGCTGAGCGGGCGGAAAGCAGCGGCACTCGTTACGCGGATGGACAATCCTCTTGGCGCGACGGTCGGCAATGCCAACGAGGTCGAGGAGTCGCTCGATATTCTGCAAGGCAATGTCACGCCGCTCACGGAGGGCATAACCGCGCTTTGCATCGAGGAGGCGGCTTTGATGGTCGCTTTGGAGAAGGGGATTTCGAGGGAAGAAGCGCGGGAGATGTGCAAGGCGAAACTTGCTTCCGGCGAAGCGTACGGTAAGTTCAAGGCGATGGCTTCCGCTCAAGGCGGCGATCTGGAGGCGTTTGCCGAAAGGCGTGCGAACGCGCACGTGACGCGCTTCAGGATATCGGCGCTCAAATCCGGCTTCATACACGACATAGACGCGATGGCAGTGGCGAACGCGGCGCTCGAATTGGGCGCTGGCAGGAAAGTCGCGGGAGAGGCCATAGATCACGACGCCGGAATAGAACTCGCGGTCAAGACCGGCGACAAAGTCACTACCGGCGCCCCGCTCGCGACGCTTTCCACGGCGACAAAGCCCGACAGCCTCGAGAAGGCCGCGGCGATGCTCATGGACGCTTTCAGGATCGACGCGGGCGTTCCAGATGAAAAACCGCTTATTCTCGAGATGATACTATGATAGACGTGAACGAGATGCGCCGGAAATTCCCCGGCAGAGACAAGGGAAAGCGCGCGCGCGACAGGAAGATAAAGGCCATTGCGCGCGAATACGAGCTTAAGAAGGCCGAGCTTGCCGGCCGCGCGCCGGTGATGAAGAAGGGTGTCGTGTTCTATGCGGTCGTCATAATGGGCCTTCTGATGCTGGGTTCGCTCGTCCTTTCCGTCGCCGGCAAGGGCGGAAAACCGCGAATAGAGAAGGCGCAGCTGGAGGCGCGGAAATCTGTCGATGCGCTCGCAACCGCGCTCGGCAGATACAGGTACCACATCGGCGAGTGGCCGTCAAACGAAGAAGGCCTCGCCGCGCTCGCTTCGACGGAAATCGTGAAGCGCGGATGGAATGGTCCGTACATAAGGAAACTCGTCAAGGATCCTTGGGGCCGCGACTACGTCTACGTCTGCAACGGAGAGGCGGCGAATCCTTCAGTCTACAGCAAAGGCGCGGACGGAATAGCAGGAACCACCGACGATGTGCTTCCGGCGCCTTCGCTTTTCGAGGAGCCTTTCCGCGACACGTCATGGACGAAGAATTGGATGCCGTACAGGCTGAGAGGCTATATTCTCGCGCCGGACGAAGAAACGAAGAAGGATGTCGAGCGGCAGGTTCAGGGCATAATAAAGTCTCAGGAAGAGGCGGCGAAACTTGAGCGCCGCATCGTGCCCGGAACAGTCAAAGTCGAGTTCGAGCGCGTCACCGACGCCGGAGCCAGCGGAACCGTATCGTACCATGACAACCTGGCTGCGGTCGACGAGAAGCGCGACGTCGTTTGGCCGGACGTTTCCGGAATAGTCCGCATCGTCACGCCATGGTCGGAGGGCGCGGGCGAAGAAAAGGCCATTGAAGTCGAGATTGCGACCGTGGGCGACGAGGTAGAGCTTTTTCTCAACGGCGAGTCGAAAGGCCGCTCGAAGGAGACGAAGCGTGTGCTCCCATACGAGGAGGGCGAGCTCAAGGCGATTGCGTACAGAGGCGGCGAGTACCTCGGCGAGACCGTGCGGCGGACCGCTTACGCGGCGGAGGGCCTGAGAATCGTCACGGAGACGGACGCGATACAGGATGACGAGATCATATTCGTCAAGGTCGAAGCCGTGGACGGATTCGGAACCCTAGTCGCAGACTTTACAGGCGAGGTCACCGTTTCAGTTGAAGGTCCGGGCGAGGCCGTCATTCCGGACGCAAAGCTGAAAGGTGGCGTAATGGCTTTTGCGCTCCACAGGTTTGTGGGCTCCGGAAAACCAGTCTCGCTCAAGGTTTCCGCAGACGGACTGCGCCAGGGCAGGATTGTGCTGCCAAGGAGGAAGTAGCATGGAACAGGTTGTGGTGATAGGCAGCGGTCCTGCAGGCCTCACGGCGGCGATATACGCGGCGAGGGCCGGAATGGATCCGCTCGTAATCGAGGGTATGGAGTCTGGCGGGCAACTTGTCCAGACTTCGCACGTCGCGAACTTTCCCGGATTCGGACTCGAGGCCAAGGGTGCGGACATAATCGCGGCGATGCGCGACCACGCCGAGAAGGCGGGCGCGAGATTCAAGATGGATGTCGTGGAGAGGGTCGATTTCTCCGGCGGCGAGAAGAAGTTGTTCACGATGATGGGCGACGAGATCGAGACGAAGACAGTTATCGTTGCGACCGGCGCGGGCGTGGCGAAGACCGGAAAGCCGGGCGAAGCGCAGTATTGGGGCAGAGGCATTTCCGCGTGCCTCACGTGCGATGGCGCGTTCTACGCCGGCAAGCGTGCCGGAGTCGTCGGCGACGGTCCCGCTGCGCAAGGCGCGAAGAAGTATCTGGAAAGGCTTGGCGCGGAAGTGCCGGCCGTGATCCCGGTCGCAAACCTAAAGGCGTTCGCCGGCGACGGGAAGAGGCTGACGGCTATCGAGACGGACGTGGCGACGGTTCCCGTCGATGGCGCGTTTCTAGTCACGGCAAGGGTTCCGCAGACGAAGTTTCTTGAAGGCGCGCTCGCCATGGATGCGGGCGGGCACGTGATTGCGGATGGCACGAAGACCTCGGTCGCAGGAGTTTTTGCCGCCGGCGATTGCGCGCGTCCGAGCCACAAGCAGGCTGTAATCGCGGCCGGAGACGGCGCCATCGCGGCTCTAGAAGCACGCGCCCATGTTGCCTTACAGATGGCATGCCAAAACATGTTGTTGACCGCGCAAGGGAGTATTTGATATAC
>JAGCPM010000164.1 GCA_017965685.1 Kiritimatiellia bacterium
ATGCGCTCGATGATGTCCTGCGCGGACTTAGGCGACAAGCCGGCTGACGGCTCGTCCAGGAGGTAGAGCCTCTGCGGACGCATGAACACCATCGCGAGCGCAAGCGCCTGACGCTGCCCGCCAGAAAGAGAACCTGCACGCTGTCCGAGCTTCGGCACAAGGAAGTCGAATAGCGCGAGCATCTCGTCCCTTGCAGCGGCGTATGCCGTCTTAGGAAGTGACATCCCGGCAAGCTGCAAATTTTCCTCTACGGTCTGACCAGGGAAGATGTTGTCCGTCTGGCGCAGATAGCCGAGTCCAAGGCGCACACGCTCTTCAACTGACTTGCCCGTCAGCGATTCACCGCCCAATGCAATATCGCCCGCCGTAAGCGGCAACGCACCTACCGTCGCCTTGAGGAGCGTCGATTTCCCGCAACCGTTCGGTCCCGCGATCAGCACAGCGTTCCCCTCGCGCACCGAAAGGCTTACGCCGTTCAGCACCGGCCTCTCGCCATAACCGCAAGAGAGATGGTCTATCTTGAGCAGATCACTCATATCGCCATCCCTCCCGACAAGCCCATGTAGAGTTCTCGCACAGCAGGATTCTCCAGAACCTCTTTCTGCGTACCATGCGTATGGACAGACCCCTCATGCAGGAAGTAGATGTAATCCGCGAGATCGCGCACCACGCCCATGTTGTGCTCGATAAGCGCAATCGTCAGCTTCTGCTCGGCGACAAGCTGCTTGATGAGTTCAACCATCTTCTTCGTCATCGCCGGTGAAAGCGCCGCCGTCGGCTCGTCCAAGAGAAGAAGCGCAGGTCGCAGCGCGACGATACGCGCAAGGGCGAGAAGTTTCTGCTGTCCGTAGGAAAGCTCGCCCGCCGGCTCGTCTGCCTTGTCCGCAAGTCCCACGAACTCAAGCCACTTCATTGCGCGTTCACGGCGATCCTTCTCGCGCGCCTCTGCACGCCACCACGCAAGCGTCGTCGCAAGCGAGTAGTCGCTACGGTGCAGGAACGCGACTTCGATGTTCTCGGCAACCGAGAGGGCCGGGAAAACGCGCACGTCCTGAAAGAGTCGCCCGACATGTCGCCGCGCAATCTTGTAAGGCGGCAAGCCTGTGATATCCGCACCGTTCAGGAACACCTTGCCGGAGTCTGGCGCGAGGTTCCCGCCAATCACGTGGAAGAGCGTCGTCTTGCCCGCGCCGTTCGGGCCGACGAGCGCAGTGACCCGTCCGACCTTGCACGTCAGGTTGACGTTTTGGAGCGCGACGAAGGAGCCGAAGCTCTTCGCCACGTTCTCAACCCGCAGTTCGACGGGCTGGATGATGCGCGGATCGCTATTTGATTGCATACGCACCTGCCAGTCCCTTGGGTTTTATGTAGATGAGAACGATCAGCAAAACGCCGTAGATGATCTCGCGAAGGTTCGCCGCGACAGCGTCAGGTAGCCCCACGAACCGCAAAAGCTCAGGCAAAATGATCATAAACGCCACGCCTGCCATAGGCCCCTTCAAGTTGCCAGAGCCACCCACAAGCAGAATGCAGGCGATGAAGATGGACTCCGTGAGCGTAAAGCTCGTCGGGTCGATATAAGTGATGTAGCTTGCAAAGCACACGCCTGGCACGGCCGCTACTGCCGCCGAGAAGACCATTGCGCGGATATACTGCCCCTTCGGGCAGATCGCCAGCGTCTGCGCCGCCGCCTCGTCGTCGCGCAGCGCCTTGAGCGAGAGCGCAAACGGGCTCCTGCAGACAAGGTGCATGAAACCCAGCACAACGGCGAAGAGGACGAGCGTAAAAAGGAAGTAGGCGGGCACCGACTCGATACCAATGCCGAAGAACGACGGACGCGGAATGCCGGAAATGCCATACGGCCCGCGCGTCAGGTCTGTCCAGTTGTAGAGCGTCACATAGACAATCATCTGAAAGCCGATGGTCGCCAACACAAACGCCTCGTTTCGGAAGCGGAGTGCGGCATGACCGAACAGCCAGCCAACAAGCGCACCAAGCGCGATGGCAGCGGGGAGCGTCACAAAGAACGGCAATCCAAGTTTCAGCGAGAGAAGCGCATAGGCGTAGGCACCAAGCCCGTAGAATGCTGCCTGCGCCATCGTGAGAAGTCCACCAAATCCAATCAGCAGGTTCGCCGAGAGGGCCAGCATTCCGTAGATGCCCAGCATCACGCTGATGTGGAGAAGGTAGTTCATTTCGCCTCCTCCAATCGCTTGCTGACGCCGAACAGCCCTTGCGGACGGAAGAGGAGCACGAAAATCAAGACGCCAAAGGTGACAAGATCAGTCCAGCGCGCCGAGAACTGCCACATGGCAAGACTCTGCAGCACCGAGAGCAGCATCGCCCCCGCGCCCCACGCCCAATAGCGATCGGTTCCGCCAAAGAACACGGCGACCGAGCCGAGCAGGAGGTAGTGCATGCCGACATGCGGATCCATGCCAATATCCCAAGCGACCAGCATCGCGGCAATCGCGACCAGAATTCCGCCAAGTGACATCACCAGAAGCCGAAGCCGCATAAGCGGCAAACCGAGGACGGGCAGCAACTCGGGCTGGTCTCCCATAGCCCACAGCGCCTTGAACCACTTCCCGAAACGCACGGCCACGCCCACGACTGCGAACACGCCGATTCCGACGAAGAACTGCAAGAGCTGGATGCGCGTAAATCTGAGCCCCGCAAACGCAACGGACGGCTCAAGCTGATTGGAGATCGTCTTTACCTCGTTTCCGAAGGCAAGGGCAATTAGGTTTTCTACGACGATCATCACGCCGAGCGAAGCAATCATCACCACGCCGGACGAACAGCCCTTTTGAAAGAATGGACGATACACCGCCCATTCAATCGCCGCCGCAAACAGAACCGAGAGCGCCAGCGTTCCGCACACAGCGAGCGCCAGCGGCAGCTTCAGCATGGTCGCGCAAAGGTAGAATGCGTAGCAGGAGAAGACGAACTGCGCCCCCATCGCAATGTGGAACACCCGGAACGACCTATAGACAAAGCCGAACCCGGCCGCGTAGAGCATCGCGACCGCGCCTTGTACAAGGCCATTCCCTAGTAGTTGCAAGAACAAGTTCACTGGCATTATTTCAACTAAGTATATTTTACCATAATTTTTGGTCCTTGCGAATGGGGAGAATGATGTTATTTACAAGACTTCATCTCAAAAGCCGCTTAAAATAGGCATGCGGCACGATTGAAATCAATTGTCAACAAATCCGGAAGTTGCTTCGCAAAATGTGTGCCGATGATTTTGAGAGGCTTGCGAGGTCAGAACCGCCTCGTGCCTCAAACCTCGGGCGAAGCTATTTAGGGGCCACACTGGCAATGACCGGGCGTGGGAAGAGTATTCCGACTGGCAGAGCCGCGACAAGAGAACGATAGACCTCCTTCAAGTGCGGATATGCCGTCCGGACGTAGCCGAAAACACGTTCCTTTTCCGCTTCGTTGCGCTGTCTTACAATCTTGGTTAGGCCCCACTCTGTGTCCTTTGTGTTCTTTGTGGCTAAAACTCATCCCCCATCCCTCCCCTGCGCACCGTCTGGGGTTTTGGTGCGCAGCAAAAAGACAAATGGTGCGCACCAAAATGTCTGGCGGTGCGCACCAGCGTAGAAAACTACTTACTCCAGAGCTTTGAGTTCTGGAGTGACCTTTTCAGGTATTTCGTGTTTCATTGCACGAAGAGGTCGTCGGCCGTGACGAACCCCATTACCTCCTTCGACCATGCGTTTTGAACCATCTGACTGTCCGTGACCATGACCACGTGAATTGCCTTTGCGGGCGGAAGCACGCCCCGCAATGCACCGCGGCGACGAGCGATTCTGGACCATTCGGCTTCGTCAAGCGCACACGGCTCTTTCGTGTACTTCATTTCACAAATGTCCACAATGCCGTCATTCCTGTCTATCAGCAGGTCTATCTGCGCTGGCTTTCCGTCCGAAGCCACGCCGCGCCATGCGAACTCAGCAGTCTTGACTCCGCCGATTTCAAGGGCGCGCTTGATTTCGCGGACATGCATAAGGCAGACGCGTTCAAAGGCCCTGCCTGCCCATGAGTAGTACTCGGCCGTCTCAAGTCTCTCTGTCCACAGCCGCCGGGACTCGCCGCCGAATCCGGTGACAAAGCGAAGATAGAACAAACTGTAGTTGTCCATCAACCGGAATATGGACTCCTTCGACTTGTGTCCGACTACATGACCTTTGGAAATGAATCCGCAAGACGCGAGCTCGTCGAGATACTTGCCGGTTCTTCCGCCGTCCGAGAGCCCCGCATACTCAATGAGTCCGTCTCTGGTCAAACCTTCTGGCTTCGCACCGAGCGCCGAGACTATCTTTACGTACGGCTCCTTTCTCCGGAAAAGCGAAGCATACAATTCGTCGAACTCCCCTCGCAGCCGTCCCTGCGGCGAGAATAACAGTTCATCGAAGTTCTGCGCCGGACTTATTCCGCGGCGGAGCATACGCCAATAATACGGAATCCCTCCCAGCACCATATAACATTCCATCACCATCCGCCGCGAATACTCGAGTCCGCGAGACTGGGCGTAAAGCTCACACTCCCGGAGCGTGAACGGCGCAAGGGACATCTGCTCAGTGACGCGGCCGTGAAGTCCGCCTTTGTTTCTCAGGACCTTGTCCATTATCCAAGACGTCGCGCTCCCGCAGACAACAAGCATAACGTCCTTCCTGGCCGAGGCCCATCCGTTCCAGAAGTTCTCAAGCGCCGGGACGAATCCAGACCTCGGCGTATCCATCCACGGCATCTCATCGATGAACAATATCTTCCGCTGCTGATCGCTACTCTTGACGACTTGCTTCAGTTCGTCGAATGCGTCAATCCAGTTTTCTAGCCGAGGACAATTCACATGCCCCCACTCCTTGAGCGAACTGCGGAACGCCTGTAGCTGACGAAGCATTCCGGTTCGTGCCATGCCCGAGTGGCAGAAAGTGAAGTCGCCGTCGAACGTCTCGCGAACGAGATACGTCTTTCCCACACGGCGACGTCCGTATACGGCAACGAACTCGGCCTCGCCCGAATCGGCCAGTTCCCGCAAGCGTCTTTGCTCTTTTTCTCTTCCTATCATAACACCTCCATTGTGCATTGTGAGTTGTTTCGGGCGGAATTATATCAAAATCAGCACACCTATGTCAACTACAAGCATAAAACACCCCTATAAGCGGCGGAATCTCATTTCACCGCTTTCTCCCGGAAGGTAGCGATTTCCTCTTTTCGTCACGCCGTCCGGCCGGCCCGTCCAGCGCGCTTGCATTCATCCGCGCGCACTACGCCGGCACATCCATCGTTTTACCGGTTCTGCGGGACACCTCGGCGAGGAACGCGATTTTGTGCGATTCCATGACATCGTCGAGGAGAGCCGAGTAGCGCGCAGGCGAGGCCGTCTGGACAAGCCTTGCGAACTCGGCCATAATCATCGTATCGCCGCCGCCGTGATGTCCGGACTGCGTCGGCTCGACAATCTTGGTCTCGCCCAGAAACGGCATGACGCGTATAGTGCGCTCGTCGGCGATCACCTCGCCTCGCGTCCCGTAGAAATGCGTAATACGATTGCGCTGCTGGGAGTAGCTTTCCATTTCGAGTATGATCGTAAGGCCGCCTTCGTATTCCATCAGCACCGTCTGGTGGTCCACGGAGTCGTTTCCGCAGGCGTACACGCAGCGTCCGTACGGCGAGGTCTCTATCATCTTCAGGATTGCCTCGTCGGACTCGTCAGCGAAATGGTAGCGGAGATCTGTGCGGTCGTAGTATATCTTATACGCGTCGAACGGACAGCCCGCCTTCACCTCGGCAGGGCAGTTCATGCAGCGGTCCGCGGCGCCAGCGGGCCTATTCTCGGGTTTCCAGTGGAAGAGGGATCCGAAGCTGGAGACCTTCTTGCAGTGGCGACTGCGCGTCCACCACTCGATGAGATCGAAGTCATGGGTGCACTTGTTGACGAGCATGCCGGTTCCCTTGGCCTCGACGGACCAGTTGCCGCGGCAGTACGCATGCGCCGACTTGCCGTACGAAATCGCAGCGAGGTGGTGGACGCTCGTGAGCTCGCCGATCGCGCCGGAGGCGATAATCGTGCGCAGAGTCTTGTAGAACGGCGCGTAGCGCAGCACGTAGCCGGTCAGAACGAGCTTCTGCGCGCGCTTCTGCGCCTCGCGTATCGATTCGCACTCCTCCCATGTGCAACCAATGGGCTTTTCGAGAAGCACATGACAGCCCCTTTCAAGGGCTTTTATGCAGGAATCGTGATGAAGCCTGTCTGGAAGCGCTATTACGACCGCATCGGCCTCGACGTCAGATTCCAGAGCCTCGCGCCACCCCTTCCATGTGCGGCAGCCGACAGTATCCGGCACCTCTCCGAACGGCTCGGCTATGCCGCCGACCTTGGAGTCGCCGGGGTGCGCCATGGCGTAGGCCGCATACGTGCGGCCTCTTATGCCATACCCAAGTATGATGAGCCTTATCGGACCGCCCGAGACTTGGCCTGATTCCGGATTCATAGATTCTCCAGCCTTTCCTTAGCCTGCGTTATATCCCTCACGCGGGTGTTGCCGCCTTCTCGCTCGATGACATAGCAACCTTTGTAGCCCAGTCCTTCGAGCGCTTTGACGAAATCATTCCCGCCGACCTCGCCTTCGCCCCACGCGACCTCCGAACCCCACGTGCCGGGGACCTTGGTCTCGACGGCGTCTTTGACGTGTATCTGCACTATCCACGGATAGAGCGTCTTCAATGCATCCATCGGACGCCCCTTCGCATAAAGAATCATATTTGCGGGGTCGAAGTTTATGCCTATCCCTGGAATCTTCGCCATGAACTTGGCGAGATCCCCGGCGGTCTCCTGACCCGACTCAAGGATGATCGTGACGCCGTACTTCGCCGCCTCGTCACGCATCCACGAGACGCGCTCGGCATACTTCGCGAACGCGACGGAGTCACTCTCGTCCAGAAATCCCGCATGCAGCGACATGTACTTCGCGCCCAGCTCTTTGGTGAGTCTGGCTCCCGCAGCGACAATCGCCTGGTTCTGAGTCCAATGCTCGTCCGGAACGATGCCGCCAGTCCGCTTTATGGTCTCGAGCGTCGAATAGTTCTCGCCCACCATGCCTATCATGGTGGACATGATGTTCCATTCTCCGCGGGCGATCTTCTCCTTCACGAACGCCAGAGTCTCTGCGCTCTCGGCATTGCCATGGCGTCCATCGGCATGTATGAAGGGCCCAAGTGCGAGATGTATGCCCTTGACGCCCATCTTATCCATTTCCGCCGCGACATCTCTGAGCGGAAGGCGGAAGCTCCAGCTGCACACCCCTATGCGTTCCGCGGAGATGCCGCATTGTCTGGTGCAACCTGCGCCGAACTGGCCTATGGAGGCCAGAACGGCAAGCCAGGCCGCAACAAACAGAAATCTCGCCCTACCCCGCATGGCAGCGACCGTCAGACGCGTCCCTTGGACTTGAGGAAGTTGAAGGACGGGATGACCGCACCGTTTATGTCGTCGAAGTGGCGCTCGCACTCGACCACGTACCACTCAACGCCGTCCGCGTCGGTCACAGGGAAAAGCTCGTCCCATGCGACCGGCGTCGCGCACACCTTGCCGTTCTCGTCGCAACCGGGCTGGCCGAGGATAGCATCGAATTTCTTGACGCCCTTGCCCATTCCGTTCTCCTTCGCATGGAGCGTTGGCGAGCGGTGGGGGTACTTCTTGTACTGGACCATCGGGTTGACGCCGGGGATCATGTCGCCCGCGCAGGTCGTCCAGCCGACATCCTGCTCCATGCAGACCGCCTTGTCGGTGTTGGTGAAGAAGTAGTCCCAGAACGAGGTGCCGTCCTGCATGACGATGGCGTGCTCCCACGTATGATTGTGGAGGCCGATCTTAATGCCGAGCTTCGTCGCATCGGCGGCGGCCTTGTTGTAGAGATCGACGAGCCTCTTGGTGAAGTCGTCAATCGCCTGCGAGGGCTTGCAGGACTCGCCGCCGCGTCCGGTCGACCAAGAGCATCCGGGCGGTATGTTGCCGCCGCCGGGGCAGATGACGAGTGTATTGCCGTAGCCCAGCTCGAACTCAGCCGTCTTCTTCAGCACCTCGGGGTTGTAGGTGAACTTCTTAGTATCGAATCCGTACTGGTTGTTGCCGACGTGCGTTCCGCAGGCGACAAGGCCCGCGTCCGCGAGCATCGCCTTGATCTCGGCCGGCTTCGCGTTGTAGTAGCCCGCGAACTCGACGCCCTCGAAGCCGATCTCGCCGACCTTCTTGAGAGCCTTTGCGAGCGCGAGGGTCTTGTTCTGATCCTGCGCGGGAATCCACTTGTTGAGCGAGTAGAGCTGCAAGGCGACCTTGCCGGGGCGCATCGCGTTGCAGGCCTGCTTGCAGTAGCCCGGCATCGCGGCGAGGGCTGCGCCGGCGGCCATGCCGCGGAGGAAGTCTCTTCTTGAGATGTTCATGTCGATACCCTTTCGGATTAGAATTCGAATCCCTTGCGGATGTAAGGCTTCACGAACGCGTTCGCGGCCGCAACGTCGAACGACTGATTCTTGGAGTCCCAGGCGAGTTTCTGGTTCGGGAGCCTCTGCGCGATGCAACCGACGAGGA
>JAGCPM010000012.1 GCA_017965685.1 Kiritimatiellia bacterium
GGAGGCGCTGCGCGCCGCGCTCGCGGACGGCGGCCTGCGCGTCGTGGGCCTCATGTGCATCCCGCCGTTCGTGACGGACCCGGAGCAGTCGCGCCCGCGCTTCCGCGCCCTGCGCGAACTGCGCGACGCGCTCCAGGACGAGTTCTCGCTCGCCCTCCCGCAGCTCTCGATGGGCATGAGCGGCGACTTCGAGGTCGCCGTCGAGGAGGGCGCGACCTACGTCCGCGTCGGCACCGCGCTCTTCGGCCGCCGCACCGCCGGTGCCTGGAAGCCCGAGCGCTCGCCGGACTCGGACTCCTACTTCGTCTGACCGGCGGCGAAGGCGAGCAGGTAGTCCGGGACGCGGATCGGCTTGCGCGTCTTCGCGTCGACGCAGGCGTGGACCGTGTAGCCGTCGGCCACGGGCTCCTCGCCGCGGAAGACCGCGCAGCGGATCTTCACGCGGATGCCGCGGGCCTCGTCGACCCACGCACGGACGGTGAGCAGGTCGTCGTAGCGCGCGGGCGAATGGTAGTCCACGTGGGCCTCGACGACGGGCAGCATCGCGCCGCCCTCCGTCTCCATCCGCGCGTAGGTGAAGCCGCTCGCGCGCATCAGCTCGTTGCGCGAGCGCTCGAACAGCGTGAGGTAGTTGCCGTAGTAGACGTAGCCCATCATGTCCGTGTCGGCGTAGGGCACGCGGTACTCCATGCGGATCGCCCGTTCGGGCACTTCAATCGTCTTCATGGCGCGCGATTCTACCCGTTCGCCCCATGCTTTCCAAGCGAAAAAACGCACCGCCCCGCATGATTCGCGCCCTTGCATGACAGGAATCCTCCTACGATCTCGGTTACGCCCGCACCCCCGCGCTCGCGCGCGTGCATACGCGGTTTGTCGCCTTGTTTTCTCAATTCTGAGAATTGAGCAAAATCCGACAAGGGAAAACTTTCTCATTTCTGAGAATATCCGAATCGCTGACAGGAGATATTCACTTTTCTTTTGCTGCGGCATGTGGCGCGACAATCCCCGCCGCGCCGCATGCCACGGCTTCGCGCGGACGAAAATTCTAGCAAATCTCCGTTTCCATAGCAAACGAACCAATTAATTTCACACACGGTGGAATTGAATGGCGGCCTTGCACGCGGTGGCGGTTCCCGCCACGGCGGCGGCGGCCGTATGGCCCGCGCGTTCGCTCCGCTCCGCGCGGGCGTTTGAGTCGGGCGTCTTTGCAAGACACCAACTGGTAGACGCCAGCCCTAGACAACTGTGCGACGCCAACCCTAAGACAACTGTGTGGCACTTCGCGCGCGCGAGAAGCGTGCATACGACGGGGTGGCGGAACAGGCGGGCGAACCCGCCGTTTCCGCCACCTCTCTCTATGTTTGGCACGGGGCTTGCTATAAAGGAGGCGCCGACGGTTCCGCCGTCGTTTGAAGAAGCAGAACTTCCGAAACCCGAAACTGAAACACAACCCCCAAAACCAAAGGAAACACACCATGAAAAAGCTCCAGCAGGGCTTCACCCTGGTCGAAATCATGATCGTGGTCGCCATCATCGGCATCCTCGCCGCCATCGCGATCCCGAACTTCGTCAAGAACCGCGACGAGTCCCAGAAGCGCGCGTGCATCTCCAATCTCCGTCAGATCGAGACGGCCGCGGAGAACTATCGCACCGAGAAGCTCGACGAGAACGCCTGCCCTGCTCTCGCCGATCTCGTCGGCCCCGCGAACTTCATCAAGGTCACCCCGACCTGCCCGAAGGGCGGCTCCTACAACATTGAACTTGAGAACAAGACGTCGGGCGAGGGCACGGATGCCGTCACGCTCAAGGTCCTCAAGGTTACTTGCGACAAGCCGGGCCACGCGCTTCCCACGGAGTAAGGTTTCTATGGTTCGCCACCGCTTTGCGCGGGTAGTGCGTTCCTGAAATCTGGGGCGGCCCCTCTAGCAGGGGCCGCTTCTTTTATATCATTTGCAATATGCCACGTCTTTTGGTAGACTTTGCGCCGATTTCTTTCATCAACCATGACCGCAACTGTCCATTTCAAAAAGCCTCTTGCGATCCTTGCGCTTTTGGTTCCGCTTCTCTACGTGGCGGTACTGAGTTTCTCCGTTTGCAACAACTGGTTCGTCGTTGATGATCGGCAGGAGGTATTCTTTGTCCGAGAAAACGAGAGCTTCTTGCACTTGTTCCGATTCGATGTATTCGGACTGTTCCGCCCCGTCAAGAACCTGTTGTTCCTAGTGTTCACGAAAATGGAAGGCAGCGGTGTCCGGTGGTGCCATGTGCTCGCCATTGCCATTGGTGCTGGATCCTTCTTTCCGGTTAGCGTCCTCTGCCGCCGAATCTTCAACTCGGAATGGAAGGGGCTTGTGGCTGCTTCCGTTTGGCTTTTTTCGCCTACGCTCGTTTCGTCGTCGGCCTGGCTGAGCTGCCTTAACATTCGAATCATGGTCATATTCGCGGCATTAGCGATGGTCTTCCACGATTCGGCATGGGGGGGAGAGGCATTCCGTCCGAAACGGATTGTCCTTGCGGGAATCTTCCTGTTTCTCGCCCTGATCTCGTACGAATGCGCCCTTGCGGTTGTTCCAATTCTTCTGCTCTTCGATCTCATTCTCCGGCCGAAACGGCTTGCGACACGGGATGCGAAAACCGCGCATCTGGCATATTGGTCGATTACCGCTCTGTATCTCACGCTGCGAACAATGGCTTCGGCGAAATTTGTCGCCGAGGGCGTTTGGGCCGAAGCCGCTCGCTGGCAACTGGCGGTTACCTCCCCCTATTTCACGGCGCAGCATTTCGCCAGCTGGTTCTGGCCGTTCGGTCGTTTCACCGTCCTCGGCGGATATCGGTGGGGAGATGTTTCCATCTGGATTCTGGCGTGTTGCGCGGCGCTGGGAATCACCACTATTCTCTTGGCAATTCTTCTTTGCAAAAGACTTCCAGTCCTTTCCTTCTGTCTGTTCTTCGCGCTGCTCGGTTTCGCGCCGGTCAGTAACTGCCTGGGGTCAGGAAACGGTCCCTACGGCGACTACTATTTGACGCTCGCTTCCATCGGGCTCGCGGCGGGATGCGTCGAAATCGCGTCTCTTCTCACGTGTGCCCGCGGCCGATGGCGTGTGCCCGCGCTTCTGGTTGTCGCCCTGTTCGCGCTGACGCGCATTGCGGCTATTGGCGAATCCGCTCGCTGGGCCCGATTGTGGAGCGACGGAATTGCCGCCTACGAGGAGAGCTGCCGCAACTTTCCCGATATCGTCTCGAACCGGCTGCTTGTCATCGAATATGTGAGCAACGAAGGGCGTTATGAAGAAGCAATGGAGCTTGGACGGCAGATCCAGGCGGCCCTGCCTCCCGGATCTCCGAAAATGGATGTCGTTTACCGCGTTCGCTCCCTTTACGCGCTCAATGTGGAGAAAGACGCCGAAAAGGCTTTCTTCTTGTTGGACCGCTGTATGGAACTCGCTCCGACCATTGTTGCGACGAATCTTGTTCACTACTACCGCGGATGCGTTTATGACGATCTCACGGATGACGTGGCTGCCGCCGAAAGGGAATACGAAGCGGCCCTGTCGGACGGCGTCAACTTCAAGCTTGTTCCCTGCGCGGACCGGCTGGCCCGGCTCAAGGCGATTCGCGGCGAGCGGGACGCGGCGATCAATCTCTGGGAGATTGCGGAGAGGGGAGATCCAGACAACGTGGCGGTTCTGTGGAACCTCTGCGTTGCATATCGCGAAGAGGGGAACAAAGAACGAGTGCAAGAGCTATGGAAACGTGTTCAGAAGCTGACGGGGCAATCCGGGTTCCCTTTCGGCGGCGGAGCCGCCGTACCAATGCCGATTGCTGAATCGACTGATTCCGCGAGCCAATCCAATTCTTCGAACCATTCGACGTTGAGATGAATACCGAGACGCGCGCTGGACGGCTCGAAAAGCTACGACAGATTCTGTTGCTCGTGGTTCCACTTGTCTACGTGGCCGTCCTGAGTTTCTCGTTTTCGGACGAATGGTTTCCCGCCGATGACAGGCAGGAGCTGTTCTTCGTTCGGAACGCGGGGTCGGTCTATTCGTTGCTCGGATCCGACGTATTCGGTCTTTTCCGACCCATCAAGAATCTTCTCTTTTTTTTGTTTGCACGCCTGGAGCCGGCTGGCGTGAAATGGTGCCGGCTAGTCGGTGTCGGCATCGGAGTCCTCTCCTTCTTTCCCGTCCTCGCCCTCTGCCGCCGAATTCTCGGTAGCGAATGGAAGGCCCTGATTGCGGCCGCGGTCTGGCTCCTTTCACCGACACTCGTTTCGTCCGCCGCATGGCTCAGTTGTGTGAATATCCAGATCATGGTCTCATTCGCGGCATTGGCAATCGCCTGTCATAATGACGCCTGGAACGCAAATGGTCTCCGACAATCCCGGATCCTTCTTGCGGGAGTGTTCTTCTTTCTGTCGCTCGTCTCCTACGAGTGTGCGATTTCTCTTCTTCCGATTCTCTTCTTCTTCGATCTTTTCCTCAGGCCCGAAAGAATACGGAATCGACGCGTATGGAGCGTCTACGCCTTCTATGTTTTCATTGCAGTGTCGTATCTGATTTTCCGGCATTGCTTCAACTCATCGACGAAGGTCAACGGAAGCTTTACGGACATCGAGCGGTGGCAGCTGGTGGTTTCATCGCCCTTCTTCACAGCACAGCATTTCTACAGTTGGTTCTGGCCCTTCGGCCGGTTTACGGTTTTCGGAAGCTACCAATGGGGACAGGTGTCGGGGACGGTTCTCGTTCTTTGTGCATTGTTCTTCATTTCGTTGCTCGTTCTTGCCCTCGTCGGAAGAAAACGAAATCCCGTCATCTCTTTCTGCATTGTTTTCGCTCTTTTCGCTTTTGCGCCCGTTAGCAACTGCCTCGGATTAAAGAGTGGACCATATGGAGACTACTACCTTACCTTGGTTTCACTCGGACTGGCGATTGGATGCGTCGAGGCCGGGGCGTGTCTTCTCGGTTATTCGGGAAAGTTGCGACCATTATTAGTTTTGATTGTCGTTTGTTTCGGCCTCACCCGCCTTTTTGCAATACCGGAATCCGTCCGTTGGGCGCGTCTGTGGAGCCAAGGGCAGGCAGCCTTTTTTGAAAGCATCCGGAATTATCCGGAGTTCTTCTCGAACAAGCAAATGGCGGCTACGATTCTTTTTGACTCCGGTTACCATCTTGAGGCTCTAGAGTACGGTCGTCAAGTTGAAAATGCCGTCGGAAGCGACTCATTCCAAATGAGCGGTGTTTATCTTATTCGTGCCCTTTACGCGTTAGAAGACGAAAAGAATGCAGACAAAGCTTTGGCTGCAATTGCAGACAGTCTACGCGTTGGCGTGGAGATTTCTGGACGAACCAGGTTGAACGCCCACTACTATCGTGGTTGTGTCTTTGAAGATTTGAAAAACGATGCCGAAGCCGCCGAATCGGAATACATGCTTGCCCTTTCTGAACAATGGAGCATCGATTCCGTTCCCTGCGTTGACCGGCTCGCGCGGCTCAAGGTGCTACGCGGGGAGCTTGAAGAGGCGATTATGCTCTGGGAGAGAGCGGCGAAGCTCGATCCGGACAATGCGGCGGTGCGGTGGAACCTTGCCGTCGCGAAGCGTCAGGCTCAGGGCGAGTGAATGGCGGCCTTGCATGGTGTGGCGGGGTGTCCACTCCGCCACGCCGGCGGCGACCGTACGGCCCGCGCGGAGCTGGGCGGAGCAGTGCCAAACAACCGAACGAAACCAAGCCAAATACCCGAACGGATGTTTTGACTTGATTTTCGATTCGCATTTGTATAGACTTTTGCAGCGGAAAGGAGATCAAACCATGCCCAAAACCGCCATGCTCACCGCCCGGGTCGAACCGAGGCTCAAGTCGGACGCCGAAGAGATTCTGGGAGAACTCGGAATCCCCGCCGGAAGCGCCATCACGATGTTCTACAAGCAGATCGTCATCCATCGCGGGCTTCCCTTCGCGATCACGCTCGATCCGCAGCCCGTTCCAAGTCTCGATCGAATGACAAGGGAAGACTTCGACCGCGAGCTTTCCATCGGGGAGCAAGCCCGGATCGAAGGGCGCGTGACCCCGCTCGAGGATGCGCTCGCCCAGGTCCGCGAAAGGACCCTTCCGTGAGATATCGCGTTCAAATGTCCGATCCGGCGAAGGACGACCTTTCCGGCATCATTTCCTACATCTCCGAAACGCTCTGCAATCGACCTGCCGCGGAGCGACTGTTCGAAGATTTTGCCGCAGAGATGCGATCTCTTGCAGTACAGCCGAGCCGGTATCAAGCGCTCCCACTGTCGCCGTGGCGAGAACAAGGTTATCACGTTCGTCCGGTTCGCAACTATCTGCTCGTCTATCATATCGACAGAAAGAGTCGCGTTGTCACGGTGTCGCGCATCTTCCACTCGCTTCAGGACTGGTTGTCCCAATTGGAATCCATGTCGTGAGTTTTTCTCTCCTTTCCACACTTCGACCACCGGGGCGCATCCCGGCGCCGCGGAATGCGGCGCC
>JAGCPM010000165.1 GCA_017965685.1 Kiritimatiellia bacterium
GAATCAAGATCACCATTCCCCGGGCCGACCTCGACCGGCTCGGCTCCGCCGACTGGACGCACTACGATCCCAAGCAGGTCAACGAAGCGCTGGGCGACACGAACCTCCCCAACCGCTTCTCCACGGCGGAGAATCTCGTACCGAACCAGTTCCGCTTCACCGGCTCGGTCGATGTCACCTGCGAAATCCGGGCCACCAGCCTGCACGATCTGGGGGAGGATCTCTAGCCATCGGCCCCCTCCCCTCCCGTGCCCGTCCACACCAGTGCCGGCACGGGAGAAAGTGGTCTCCAGACTGGCTGTTCAACCCCTCAACCGTTGTTCACCTGGCCAGTGCTGCCAGGACGCGCAGCTAGCCGTCGCATACGGCGCTTCGACTTGGCGTTCCTGACGATTCCAAGTTTGACGACGCAACCGCGCTTATCGTCATAGGCTACATGATGCTTTCGTATTTAGTTTTTCGGATATTGCATCGGTGCGGAATCGTGAAAAATGGTATAATGTGAGTATGGCTTTCCCTTACACAGACGAACTTCTTCAAAGAAAACTGGACAAGGCTGCTGCGTTCTATTGGAAAACGCGTCAGCAACAAGCCACCGCGCAGGAAAGACGCGGCACACGCGACGCAGGCACACGCGGTCAGGTCACAGGCGGGAAGCAACTTGACGGCTTCGCCAAGCTTGTAAGTGAAATTTGCACAAAGGCTGGATTCAGGAAGTCGGAGATTTTCTTCAACAGGGCGGTTCCTGTCCCTGGATACTACAGACCTCAGAAAAACTGGGATATTGTTGTCCTTCGAGACGGCAAGCTTGTTGCGGCAATAGAGCTGAAGTCGCAAAGCGGAAGCTTCGGAAACAACTTCAACAACCGATCCGAAGAAGTGCTTGGAGTGGCCCGTGATTTCTGGATGGCTTACAGGGAACGCGCCTTTGGCATTGCAGAAGCCCCATGGATTGGCTATCTTTTCTTTCTTGAGGACTCCCCATCATCTGCCCGCTCTGTGTCGCTTGCGGAGAGTCCGCTTCCGCCCATGCCTGTCTTTGCGAACACAAGTTATCTCAGACGATATGAAATTCTTTGCGAACGGCTTGTCCTTGAACGCGACTACACGGCTACGGCTTTGATCGTGTCCGACAAGAACACATGTTCTGTCCGCGACGGCGGCTCCGAGGTGGGCGCCAAGCGGTTCTTTTCCTCGCTTTATTCCCATCTGGCGGCAAGGTCGTGAAAGGCAGCGCAATATACCCAGAACGAAGAACCACCGGCGCGGTTTTCACGCGTCCGGAAGTCGTCGCCTACATGATGCGAGAATCAATGCAGGCTGGACGGTTTCGGAAATGGAGCCGATTGCGCGTCCTTGAGCCGAGTTGCGGGGACGGGGCCTTCGTGCTGCCGATTGTTGACGCGCTTTTGGCCGAGTCGCCGGACTGGAACGACGTTTCCCTTGATGGCTTTCTGTCTGCGTTCGATGTATCCCCTCAGAGCATTTCAAATGTACAATGCGCCGTGAGGTCCAAGTTGTTGGAGGCGGGTTGCCCTGAAAACGTCGTTTGTCGCCTGCTGGAAAAATGGTTCTTCTGCGAAGACTTTCTCCTCCATGATTTCAATGAAAATTTTGATGTAGTCATAGGAAATCCGCCATACATTCGTTTCGACAATCTTGCCGAAGACAAGCAGAAAGCTTACAAGGTGCGGTACAGGACGTTTTCCGAGAGGTGTGACATCTATGTGCCGTTCTTCGAGAGATCACTGTCTCTTCTGTCGAAACGGGGTGTCCTCGCGTTCATCTGCTCGAACAGATTTGTCAGAAGTAGCTATGGCAAGCGTCTGCGCTGCATGATCAGCAATTCGTTCCATGTCGCGCTTTATCTCAACATGGAGCATACGCAGCCATTCGAAACCGAAGTCTCGGCTTACCCGGCTATTTTCGTCATCGATCGACGCACGGGGCATGATACATGCTCTGGAGAAGTGCTTGCCCTCGACGGCGACGCGCTGAACAAATATAGAACAGGCGTTGCGCATTCGCGTCTCTGCAAATTCGAGAAATGGTATGACGGCGACGAGACATGGGTTACAACAGATTCACGAGAACGGACAAGACTTGAAAACATCGCCTGTTCATTCCCGACCATAGAGGACTCTGGATCGGGAACGAAAGTCGGCATTGGCGTCGCCTCTGGTGCCGATGACATATATGTCGACCCCCAACTTAATGCGGAAATCGAAGATGCCTGCCTTCTTCCCCTCGTCACCTCGGAAGACATCCGCAGTGGAAGCATTGAATGGAACCGCAGATACATGCTTAACCCCTACGACCAGAACGACGACAGGCGCATGCTTGACCTTTCCATGTTCCCTAAGGCTGAGGCGTATCTAAGCAGACACGCCGAAAAATTGAAAGCGCGTTATTGTGCGAGGAAGCACCCCGAAGCATGGTACCGAACGCTTGACAGAATAAACTACAGTACATTCAAGGCATCAAAGATACTTCTTCCGGACATTCAGCGCGGCGGGAATGTGGCACTTGACGAACATGGTGAATTCTATCCCCATCACAATGTGTACTGGATAACGTCGAAGTCCTGGAACATGAAGGCTCTTTGCGTTATCCTGAGAAGCGCGTTCGTCACAGAACAGGTTCGGCGTGTGTCTACGCAAATGCGAGGGGGAAGCATTCGATATCAGGCGCAGAATCTCAGAAATGTGCATATACCAGCCTGGACAAGCCTTGACGAGAGCGATGTCGAGACTCTTGCGCGTCTTTACGATGAAAAGGATATATCGAGGGTCAATGCCTATGTGGACTCCTTGGTCACAAAAGTCTCCGACAGGCAACCCGCAAAGTTCAAAGAGCAGTTTTTTGTTTTTGGCTGATTAGGCCGCGATTCGGTGAATTGGCGCATTTCCGTTAGGTAATTTGGCGCGTTTCCGTTAGGTAATTTGGCGCATTTCCGTTAGGTAATTTGGCGCGTTTCCGTAATGCGATAGAGGATGACGGTTGAAGAGCGGTGTTCTGGCAGTTCAATCTCCAGCTCGCCGGTGATTGCCGCCTTCGCGCCCGTGTCGAGATTATCAATCTCGATTTCCGCGCCGTGCGGCATCCCCCGTAGCGCGACACTGGCGCGGCTGGACGGTACCCCGGCACGGCGGAAGGCGAGGACGACGCCATCGAATGTCGTCTTCCTAAGCGGAGACGGCTGTGCCGATGTGGATTGATGTGGATTCAGTTGACATGGTGCACCTTCTTTCGTTCATTGCGGCTTGCATCCGGGGCGAACGCGGCGAAGCGCGTTTCGATGTAGATGAACGCATTCGGCGCAAGGGTGAAGGTCACCGTGGCTTCGTCCGATGGGAAGAGATGCACGGGGGAATGCAGGTGGTCCGCGTCCGTGAGGTATCCGCGCACCCGGCCGACGAACCGCCCCGACGCAAGACGAAGCGTGAAGGGTTCGGACGCCGTGACGTTGCCGTCGTCGCAAAACCGGGCCACCAGAACGCCAAGGGAGCCGTCGGCGTCTTTGGCGGCGACGGCCGTGACGATGGTCCCGTCCTCGCGGGCGGCCGGCCCCACCGACGCCGGAACCTGAGTCCCCAGGTCGCGGAGGTCGGCCCATGAGAAGAGCGCATAGTAGGCCGGAAGCGGCGCAAAGGTGTAGAAGTCGAAAAGACCGTTGAAAACCGTTGCCGGCCTCGCGTCGTAATACATCAGCATGTCAACGGGCGAGTTCTGGCAGAGACTCATGTAGGCCGCCGCGTAAGCCCCGCCCTTCACCGATGAGATGGCACGTGCCGAATACGGAAAATCGGTCGTCCAATTCTTCACGTAGTTCCACTCGTTCAGGATCGACTCTGTCTTGGTGTAGCCGTGCTTGTCGAGCAGCGCGCGGAACCTGTCCACCTTGCCGCCAATCACGAGATCGGGGCGGTAGTTGTAGTCATGCCACGAGAAGAAGTCGATTTCAGTTCCCGCCGCCCTTTGGTAGGCGAGGAACTCGTCCGTCCAGTCTGGGCGCCAGCCGAGCGCAGGGCCGCCGATCTTCAGCTTGGGAAAGCATTTCTTCAGATGCTGCGCCGCGATCTTGTACAGTTCGAAGAACTGCGCCTTCGTGCCCTGCCACTGGCAGCTCATGTGGCGGTTCTCGTCAAGCTCGGCATCGGGTTCGTTCCAGATTTCCCAGTATTCGATGCCCCAGCGATGGCCATCGCACCAGCCCTCGTTGCAGTGGAGGATGACGTGTTCGCAGACGCGCGCCCACTTCGCGAAGTCCTTCGGCGGGAAGACATGGTATTTCTTGATGCCGTTTTCAATCGTCTGGCCCAGGCGGAAGAATGGCTTCGTGCCGGCGGCGATGATCGTCTCCAGAAACTTGTCCGTGTAGGCGAAGTCGTAGCTGGCGGGATCGTTTTCGTCCGCCTCGAAGTCGGGGAACACGGCGGAGATATCGACCGTGTGCCCGTTCGACGTCGCCTGGTTGATGGAGTCGTGCGTCCGCGCGTAGGGAACGCGCAGCGCCCGGAAGTCGGCGAAGTTTCCCCGGCTCTGGGTGGAACGCGCGCCGACTGGGCCGTTGTTCACGGCGTTCATCGGTTTTATCGCCCTGACTTCGTTCGCGACATCAACCGTCACGAGCGCCGTCGCCGCAGGCTCCGCGCCGCACGGAACTTTCTGGTCTTTCCCGGTGGTCTTCATCTTGGGTGGTCTTTCAGTCATTTTCGGAGGCGTCGAAAAGCGCCGTCCGCGACGGGTCGAGTCCATAGACGATGCAGGGCGAGCCGTCGAGGACGACATCCGCCCAGCCGTCCTCCGTTGCGACCGGGCGGCGGCGGCCAATGCTGTCCACGCGGACGACATGGCAGTCCGGCGCCGCCGGCAGGCGGACGGCCTTCTTCGTGGGCCAGCGGTCGATCCAGGGTTCGCGGTGGCGGACGACGCCGTCCGCGTCCTGGGTGGTCAGGAAGAGGCCGTCCCACCGCGCCCACATCACCGCCGCCGGGCCGCGCGGCGTGTCGAAGAGAAGGCCGTGGGTCTTCGGGTCGTCGAGCTTCATCCATCCCCTGAAGACCGCGCCCTCCAGCGCCTCCGCCGCCGTCGCGTAGCCCATGGCGCAGGGCTTGAGCGACGTGTCGCGGCTCAGGAGGCCGAAGGTGTATTCGCGGTTTCCGGGCTTCACGCCGTAGGGATCGGAAACGATTCCGGCGTTCATCACCCAGAACATCGCGACCCGGACGCGCTCCGCCGCCGCGAGGGCGTATTCGAGGAGAACCGTGTCCGCGCCGTCGCGCAGGGAGCCGTTCCACGGGTGGTTCGGCTCGCATCCGGCATACATCTCCGTGACCCACAGCGGCATCTCCGGCGCGTATTTGTCGAGGAAGTCCCGCGCGGCGCGGAGCGAGCCGAGGAAGTTCCAGTGGCTGTTCAGCGTCTGGTAGTCGCCAGGATGCGGGCCGGGCGAGCGCTCGGGCGGCGGGCATCCCACCGCGCCGTAGGGGAAGTCCGGCACGTATTGGCTTCCTGCCGGATGCAGGCAGAATCCGTCCAGGAGGGGCAGGACGCCCTCCTCGCGCATCCGCGTGGCGAAGGGCTGGTCGAACCCGGCCATGCCCATGCCGAGAAGCTCGTATTTGCCGCTGTAGCCCTGCTCGTCCATCACCCGGCGGAAACTCTTCACCCAGCTGATGTATTCGCCCGCGAACTGGCACTTGCCGATGCCGTCGCCGGCCGCCGCCACGGCGTTGATGAGGTTGACCTCGTTCCCCCACTCGAAGCGCGTCCCGCCGCGCTCGGAGAGGTAGGCGAACTGGGCACGGACGAATCCGTCGCGTTCCGTCTCCGGCCATAAACTGCCGCGCCAGGTGATGCTGTTGTGGTAGTTGACGCTTCGCCCCGGGTGCTGCACCCGTCCGTCGCCGGTGCGCAGCCATCGGACGCCCAGCCGGTCCATGAGGCATTGCATCGCCTCGTGGCCCCAGAAGTTGTCCGCGCAGTGGGAAAGCCCGAAGATTGAGTGCTCCGCGTCCTGCGTGAACTCGTGCGGGGGGAGCCGCGTCAGCGTCGTGCGGGAAAAGGCGAGTTCCCGTCCCGCCACGGCGTCGCACACCGACGCCTCGACGAAGTACAGCCCCCGCGGCTCCGACGGA
>JAGCPM010000166.1 GCA_017965685.1 Kiritimatiellia bacterium
CGTCCTTTCTGTGTGTTGTTTTTTGTGTTCGTCCTTTGAAGAGTATATGTGTAGTTTATCAAAAAGCGTCGAAAAGCGCAAGCATGGCGGGCGTCACGTCTTGCAGACTCTTCACCTTCTCCCTGATCGCCTTCGCGTGCGGGCCGACCGCTATGAACGGCACCGGATTCGTCGTATGGCCTCTTTCCGACATGTTTTCGATGTTCCCGTGGTCCGCCGTCATGACGAGCGTCATCCCGGCCGCGCGCACGTAGCCGAGCAGGGTTCCGAGGAACCTGTCGTACACGTGAAGGACCTTGCACGCCCGCGCGTAGTCCATCGAGTGCCCAGTAACGTCCGTTTGAAAATATTCGAACAGGGTGAAATCCGCCTCCTGCGCTATAGAGAAAAGATGCTCAGCCGCGCGCTCGGGCGGTATCGGCCGCACTTCGGGGAAGCGCTCCTGCACCGTCGCGCGGGTGATGTCTTGCAACAGCGCCCTGTCCGCGAGAAGGTCCCCCAGAGTGGAAACCGTCTCCGGCGCCGTCAGCGCCATGACCGTAGTGACGCTCTTGAAGCGCCGTTGAACGAGTTCGTCCGCCGCCTCCACCAGATACGCATCCGCGAAGCGTATCTTCTTGCCGCGCTTCTTGAGCTGCAGGAACAGGTTGTTCTCCTCGATGATGTTCCTGAGCCCAGGACCGGGAAAGCCTTCGCAATGCCTGCCCATCGCGGCCGGACAGTTCACCCCTGTGAACATCGTCGCCTGCCCGGTCGCCGACTGCGGCAGGCCGTCCACCCCGAGGCACGCGTCTATCGGCACCGAATGGTTTTCGATTAGATCGCACAGCGCCGGGCAGACCTCCCTGTTCACGGGATTGTCTGCCGCCGGTTCGCGGACCCCCACCCCGTCGATGAATAGAAACACAACCTTCATTTGCGCCCCGCCGGCTTCTTTTTCTTCTTCCCCATTCCGAAGAGCTCCAGCGCACTCCTGAAATCAGCAGGCAGCGGCGAATGCACCGATATCTCAGCGTGCGCCTTGAGGGGATTTGGCAATGTCAGCGTAGAGGCGTGCAGCATTTGCCTGGCGACCGACATGAGTCGCGGCTCGCGCGCGCTCTTGAGTCCGAAAACCCTGTCGCCCACTACACTGTGCCGTATGCCCGCGAGATGGCGGCGTATCTGGTTCGTCCTGCCCGTCTCGATTCTCACGCGCACGAACGTGGCGTCGTCCCCGACAGCCTCGCGGCTGACGTGCGTCACAGCGCTGTCGCCGTCGAGCGGGGTGTCGATTCTTGTCTTGGCCCACTTCATCTCGCCCGCCGCGATCGCGTGGTATATTTTCGTCGCCTTGTGCGTCTTGAAAACATCTATCATGGCCGCAAGCGCCGCGTGGTTCTTCGCGAAAAGAAGGCAGCCCGTAGTGTCGCGGTCCAGCCTGTGCACCGCTTCGAGAGTGGGTATCTTTTCCTGCTCGCGCAATACGGCCTCGGCCGATTTTGGATCGTCGCAACTCACAACCCCGGCGGGCTTGTCCGCCACAAGGTAGTTCTCGTCCTGCCAAAGCACCCTTATGTGCCGCGCTTTCTCGCCGGGCTTCACGCCGCCCTTTTCGCCGGACTGCCTCCGCGCCGCGTTCGCAACGAACGACGGTATCTCCACCTTGTCGCCGGTCTCCAGCGCATAGCGCGCCATCCACACGCACTGCCTGTTCACCCAGACGTTCCGGCCGTCGATTACGGCCTTCGCCGTCCTGCGCGAAAGTGCAAGCCGCGCCGCGAGGAAATCCTGCAGAAATTTTGCATCCGTCTTGCCGACGGTCAGCGTCACGAGCGAAGATGCGTGCCGTGGAGCCTTGCGGACCATTGCGGATCAGACGATTTTGCAGAGGCTGCCGACCACGCCCCTTATCTTTCTGCCGGACCTGTTGGGCGCGAGCGAGACCTCCAGCTCCTCCTTCGCCTCTTCGGTGTCGGCCACGATGCAGGTCGTGGTCTTCTCGCCCTCAAGCGCCCTCGCGAAGTTCTTGGGCAGCGGCTCGTCAGGCATGAGCTCCACGAAAGTCTTCATACGCGCCTTCTCCAAGTCGGGAAGATCGAACATGGCGAGGAACGTGTCGTTCGCCTCCGTTATGCGCCCCCCCTTGTCGCAGGTGAAAAGCGCCGCCTTTGATATCTCGAAAGCCGCCTCTTTCGCGCGCAGCATCTCGTTGATCTTGCGCCGCCGCTCGACGTTGCGTATCGTGAACACGAGATCGTCGGGATCCATCAAGTCAAGAATCGAGACCGTCACCTCGCAGGCGAACTTCGTACCGCCCTGATTTAGGCCGTTCGCGTCCAGCACCATATGCCTGTCTTCCGCGAGCCCCCTCCGTATCCTCTGCACGATCTCAGGCGACAGCCCGGGGATGAAGAACGAAATCGGCTTGTCCACGACATCCTCCTCGCTGTAGCCGAAGTGCTCCTCGGCGCGCGGATTGATCTCGAGGATGTGCCCGTTCGGGTCGGTTATCACCACGGCGTCGTACATTCCGCCGAGGAACTGGCGGAAGAGCGACTTTCTGTCCTTTGGCACGAATAGCGGCATGTCGTCACACCTGTCTTTGGTTTTTGTTGCCCTTGTAGTATATCAAATCGCGCCGGACTTTTCCACCGCCGGCTCAAAGTTTTTTGAGGACCGCCCTGATTGACCTCTCCCTCGCCTCTATGGATTCGCACAGCCTGAACTGCACCCTTGCGCGGTTGAGGTTCTGCTCGGGCTGCGTGGTCTTGAAGTACACGTTGCCGGCGAGGTAGTCCTGGAAGAACCTGATGCCGAGCTCGAAAGGAAGAAGCCGTATCGAGTCGAAAAGGTATTCCCTGTCGGCCGGCGTGAGAAACGCGCCAGCCTCGCGCATGTAGCCCTTGCAGAACGCCATGCACAGATCCTCGTCGAAAACCACCTTCGCAAGGTTCGTCTCCTCCTCGCCCGCCGGATTGCAGATCGAGCGGAGTGCGTCGCCGAAGTCCATGTGTATGAGACCCGGACTCACCGTGTCGAGGTCGATCATCGCCGTGCCCTTCCCCGTCACGTCATCGATCATTATGTTGTTCACCTTCGGGTCGCCGTGGAACATTCTCTTCACGAGTTCGCCCTTCTTCTGCGCCTTCTCGAGGCACAACGCGAGGTCGCGCCTCTCTTCCACGAACTTAGCAAGCCTCTTCGCCTCCACCGACGCGCCGAGAAGCTCCTTCGCGCCCTTCGTGACGAGGGTCTTGTCGTACTTCTTGAGATACCCCGAGGTGATATGGAACCCGGGCAGCGGATCCGTTATGCATGCGGGGTCCATGTCCGATATCAGATAGTGGAAGTGACCCAGCACGGCTCCACACTCCATCGCGTGCTCTGGACCCTGCGCGAGGTCGAACGCGTGCGCGGACATTATTTTCGTTATCACCCTCCAGACGTCGCCCTTCTCGTCCTCGACATAGTCGAGCGAGTTCTTCGCCTTTACGATTCTCGGCATCTGCCAGACGCGGTCGTCGCGCCCGCTTTTAGAGTCCGCCTCGAGCTTCTCGTGGCAGTGGCGCGTCACCTCGTGCATGTTGTCCATTATCACCTTCGGCTCGGGGAACACGTTCCTGTTCACCTTCTGCAGCACGACTTGCGTTTCGGTGAAGGTGTTCCTGTATATCGCTAGGAACGTATCGTTTATGTTTCCGTTCCCGAACGGCGTGAGCGACACTAGGCGCCCCTTGATGTTGAACTTGTTTACGAGTATTGTCAGTTCCATTGGCGTCTGCCTTTCTTTCTGTTGTTTCCTGCCCGTGTTGCCGGGGCCAGATCAATGTGCCTTTCGGCGAAATCCACTCTCTCCACGACCACCTTCAGCGCATCGCCGCACTTCCACGATCCCCCGCCTGGCGAGGAAAGGGTGTGGTCGCTTTCGTTGAATCTTACGTACCTGGACGAGAGCCGCGACACGTGCACGAGCCCGGAGACCCCTATGGTGGGTATCTCCACGAAGCACCCTATCCGCGCGCACTTGGTTATCGTGCCGTCGTACTCCACCCTGATTCTTGAGGCTAGCTCCTCCTCCAGTAGCCGGTACTTCTTTATCTCCGTGAAAGCCCTCTCCGCCTCGGCCGAGCGCTCCTCCATCTCGCTCGTGTGCATCGCCCACCGCTCAAGGGTCTTCGGCGGAATCTTGCACCCCGCGCAAGGATTTGAGCCTTTCTCCTTCGCCTCAAGATACGCCGCGAGCTGCCTGTGCAATGTGAGGTCCGGATAGCGCCTGATGGGCGATGTGAAGTGCGCGTAGTATTTCTTCGCAAGCCCCCAATGCCCCATGTTCGCCCCGTCGTAGAGAGCCCTCTTCATGGACCTGAGCACCATCACCGCTATCGTGGAGTACGCCGGGTGCCTCTTCACGCTCTGCATGAACTGCGAGAATACCTTCGGATTCTCCAGATTGCCGCACTTCACCCCTAGCGGCCGCAGTTCCTCCCTGAGCATCAGAAGCTTCTCCGGATCCGGCGCGCCGTGGTAGCGCGCGAGTATCCTTATCCCCTTGGTCCAAATCTCCTTCGCGACCGCCTCGTTCGCCGCAACCATGCACTCCTCGATCATCTGGTGCGATTCGTCGTACGGCCGCTCTACGAGCCCGGTCATCATCCCTTCGCCGTCGAGGATTAGCTCGTTCTCGCTCGTTTCGATATCAAGCGCGCCGGCGGCGAACCGCTGCGCCCTGAGTTGCTGCGCGAGCGAGTGTATTTCGCGGACCGTCTTCCATTCCCCGGCCTTCAACTTCAAACGCCGGGCTTCAAACCTCAACCTGGTTATCACGCCCATAACCTGCTCGTAGGTGAAACGCACCTTCGAATTGATTATCGATTTCGCAAACTCCCTCTTGACCGGCTCGCCGTTCTTGTCATACGTGATGAACACGCTGAACGCGAACCTGTCTTCTCCAGGAACGAGCGAGCAGAGTCCGTCAGAAAGCTCCTCCGGCAGCATCGGCACCACCTTGCCCGGGAAGTACGTCGAAGTCGATCGCCTGAACGCCTCCCTGTCCAGCGCAGACCCGGCCTTCACGTAGTGCGACACGTCCGCGATATGCACCCCGAGCACCCTGTTGCCTTTCCTGTCGCTCCAAAGGCTAAGCGCATCGTCGTAGTCCTTCGCGCTCTCGGGATCGCAAGTGAATATGAATTTCTTCCGGAGGTCGAGACGCTTTTCGCCTTTCTTCAAGGTTACCTTCTCCTTAGACGCCGTCCTCGCTTCCTCAAGCACCTCCGCGGGGAAACGCTTCGGCAGGCCGAAGTGCTTCATCACCACCGCCAAATCTTCCTGCGAAGTCTTTCCTCTCGGAACGAATCTACGCTCTGTCTCATCCATGCGCATCATACGTAGGGATGTAGTATATCTTATTTCCCCCTTTGTGTGCAAGTGGATATTTTCATTCCTGGCAAAATTTTCATTCCCCTGCCGGGATCGACACAAAAAAGGGGCCGGACGCGGGAAAGAGAGAAAAGAACCCGCCATCCGGCCCCAAACTTTGGTGCGTAGTATATCAAAAATCGCCCATCCATTGCAACCTCCTAAAAATAGGAGTACCACATCCGCTTAGAGATCAAAGCGGCGCCCACGACCATTGCGGGGTAGTCCACCGCCCACACGCCGGACGAGCCGTTTTGGAGCGTTAGCGAGTCGATTCGGATCCTTCAGCCACGTTCGCCGCGTATATCCCGAACGTCAATGCGTCCGCGCCCGCCCTGTCCCTTCACCGTTATGTATTTTACCGTCATTGTTTTTCCTTTGTTTTGTTGTTTGTCTGCAAATCCCCGTGCACCGGCACGGGGAAGCTGTTTTGCTCCGGTAGGGAAGTGAAATCTCTCCGGTAGGGAAGTGAAACCTC
>JAGCPM010000013.1 GCA_017965685.1 Kiritimatiellia bacterium
ATGGCGGTGATTTTGCGTCCTTCGCGCGGCCAGGTGACTATCCGTACGGTCTCTTCCCAGCGAGGATAGCGCGTCATTCTCACTTTTAGGCGCGTCAGGACCCATGAAATATTCTCTCCGGCGGCTGAAAAGTTTGTCTTGGAGAAGCCGAGTTCCTCGGCATTCAGACTCGCCGCCTCCTGAAGAAGGTTGAGAATTGCGGGAAGCGTGGCCAAGCCCGTCGCATTGCATTCGCTGGAGCGTATTCTCCACGAATATTCGCCGAAAGTGTCAATTTGCGCCATTCTAGCCTCCAATCTTGAAACGATTTACTAGTAGTATATCATCTTTCCGTGCTAAGCGCAAGCCCCTGCCGATTTAGTTTGCCATGTCAAACGACTACCGCAAAATGCGCGAATCTCGCAGTTGACGGATGGGGCTTCAAGCAGTATGTCCTCGGCATGCTGTTTTACCGCTACATCTCCGAGAACCTGGCCTCTTACGTCAACCGTGGCGAGCGCGACGCGGGCGACAAGTCGTTCGACTACGCTTCCCTTTTCGACGCGGAGGCGGAGAGCGCCATTGCGGAGGAGAGGGAAATATGATATACTTTGCACCACTATGAAGAAAATGAATGCAGTTGAAAAGATACTCTCCGCGCATTTGGTGGAGGGTGACCCTTGCGCCGATCCGGAAATCGGCATCCGCATAGACCAGACCCTCACGCAGGACGCGACTGGCACAATGGCGTACCTGCAGTTTGAATCGATGGGAGTCGAAAGGGTGAAGACGGCCGTCAGCGTTTCCTACGTCGACCACAACACGGTGCAGATCGGATACGAGAACGCGGACGACCACGACTTTCTGCAGTCCGTGGCCAAGAAGTACGGAATCGTCTATTCCAAGTGCGGTAACGGAATATGCCACCAGCTGCACCTCGAACGGTTCGGAAAGCCTGGAACGACGCTCCTTGGCAGCGATTCGCACACTCCGACCGGTGGCGGGATAGGCCAGATAGCGATAGGTGCCGGCGGGATAGATATCGCCGTGGCGATGGCCGGCGGCGCGTTCCACATTCCTTCGCCAAAGGTACGCGCGATAAGGCTTACCGGCAAACTCAGGCCCGGTACGAGCGCCAAGGACGTAATCCTGAAGGTGCTTGAGAAGTTCGGCACGAAGGGCAACGTTGGATGGATATTCGAATATACCGGCGATGGAGTGGCGACTCTCGACGTCCCGAGCCGCGCGACGATCGCGAACATGGGCGCGGAACTGGGCGTCACGACGAGCGTGTTTCCGTCCGATGCCGTCACGAAGCAGTTCCTCGAAGCGCAGCATCGCGGCGGGGACTGGCGCGAGATACTGCCCGACGAAGGGGCCGTTTCCGATGACGAGTTCGTCGTCGATCTGAGCCCGGTCGAGCCTCTCATGGCCGCGCCGCACAGCCCGGGCAACATCGTGACCGTCAAGGAGATGGCGGGACCGAAGGTCAACCAGATAATGATCGGCAGCTGCACCAACAGTTCCTATCGCGACATAAGGACGGTCGCGCTCTATCTGAAGGGGAAGCGTGTGGCGGACGACGTCGAAGTCGGTATCGCCTGCGGTTCGCGCCAGGTGGTCAACATGCTCGCAGCGGACGGCTCGCTCGCGATACTCCATTCGGCAGGATGCCGTATGCTGGAGAACGCCTGCGGATTCTGCATCGGCGCGCACATGTCGCCGAGGACGGGAGCCGTGAGCCTAAGGACAAACAACCGCAATTTCGAAGGCAGAAGCGGGACGAAAAGCGCCAAGGTATATCTCGTGAGTCCCGAGACCGCCGCACTGAGCGCGCTTACGGGAACTGTCGCACTAGCGACGGAATCTCCCGTCGAGGCCGTGCCGAGTCCGGCGGATTTCCCGATTGACGATTCGATGTTCCTCTATCGCGATACAGCCGGGAAGGGCGTTCCAGGGACGGAAATCGTGCGCGGACCGAATATCGCAACCGTTCCGAAGGGCGAGGCTCTGCCGGCGGACTTGAGGGGTACTGTTGCGATAAAGGTCGGCGACAAGATCACGACCGACCACATAATGCCTGCTGGAGCGCGATTGAAGTTCAGGTCGAACGTGCCCGAATACTCGAAGTACGTATTCGAGCCGTGCGATCCGACATTCCACGACAGGTGCCTGGCGAACAAGGATAAGGGCCTTGCGAATGTCATAGTCGCCGGCGAATCGTACGGACAGGGCTCCAGCCGCGAACATGCCGCGCTCTGCCCGATGTACCTTGGCGTCAAGGCCGTGATCGCGAAGGGAATAGAGCGCATACACAGGGCGAACCTCGTCAATTTCGGCATCGTGCCTTTCACTTTCGCCAATCCGGCAGACTACGATGCCATAAACGAGGGCGAAGAGGTGGAAATCGAGGGAATCAGGGCGGCCGTAGAGGGAGACGGAGTTCTGACCGCCAAGATTGGCGGTCGCGAAGTGAAACTCGTCACGAAACTCTCGGAACGCGAAAAAGCCGTAATCCTTGCAGGCGGCCTCCTCGCTATGAAGCGCTAACAGTGTCAATGTGGCACGAATGGCACGGTTTGTCGGTGTCAAGTGTGCCATACGATGTGTTTTCTGACTCAAACGGCATTTGGCATGGTCTGTGCTACATAAGCGCGTCGTCATGAAAACGACGAAGAAAGGAAAACGAAAATGGCAAAGGTATTAGGCATAGATCTGGGAACGACCAACAGTTGCATGGCCGTTATGGAAGG
>JAGCPM010000167.1 GCA_017965685.1 Kiritimatiellia bacterium
CTGCCAGTGCATCGTCGAGCTTCCGCAGACCCAGCCTCAGCCGGAGCCCGAATACACTCTCTATATCGTCCAGCGCGGCGACTACCTCGCCAAGCTCTCGAAGCGCTTCAACGTGAAGCTTGACGCGCTCAGGAGCGCGAACCCGCAGGTCAAGAACGATGTCCTCAAGCTCGGCCAGAAGATCAAGATTCCCGGCAGGCACGACATCGGCGAGCAGACCGTTCCCGAAGGTTCGTTCGCCCAGCCTCAGACCAAGAAGAGCGAGGGTTCGTATTCCGGCGCCACGAAGGAGTATGTCGTCGTTTCCGGCGATACGCTCGGCAAAATCGCCTACGGCAACGGAATCAACATCCGCCAGCTCAAGGAGATGAACGGTCTCAAGGAGAATACGATCTACGTCGGTCAGAAGCTGAAGATCCCCGCCGACGGCAAGGCCGCCGCGCAGAGCGCGCCCCAGCAGACCGTGAAGACCGAGCCCAAGAAGGCCACGCCTCCTGCTGAAGTCGCCCAGCCCGAGCCGCCCGCTCCGCCGGCCGATTCGCCCGTTGTCGATCTCCCCGTCGAGCCCGATGAAGTCCCTCCCTCCATCGATACTGCCACCTCCGAAACGGTCGTTCCCCCCGCCGGACCTGAAGTCTCCTACGAGGGAATCAACTATGTGGTGCAGGATGGTGAGGACGTTCTTGGCCTTTCGATCCGCTTCAACCTGAACCCCACCGAAATCCGCGAGCTGAACAATCTCGGCGAAGGCGACGAGCTCAAGGTGGGCCAGGTTCTCCGTCTTCCTCCTGGAGTGCAGCTGAACTGATTTCTCAGCGACTGGCATAAACATAAAGAAGAATGCGCAAAGGCGCGCTATTCCTGTTCGGCCTGGTTGTCGCGGCTCTCGTGGCGCTGGGCCTTATCGTTCTGTCGAGCGCGAGCGAGGCGAACGGAATGCGCCTGCACAACGACGCGTTCTTCTTCATGAAGCGCCAGTTTTCCTACCTCGCCGTGGCGGTGGCGGTCGCCGCCGCCACAGCCGCCTTCGACTACAGGCATTGGCGCGACCACTGGTCTCTCGCGGTCGCGTTCTACATACTCGTCGCCGCGCTTCTCGCGCTGGTTTTCCTTTCCCCACCGATAAACGGCTCTCGCAGATGGATCCCGCTTGGCATCCTTCGCCTGCAGCCAAGCGAGTTCGCCAAGCTCGCCGTCGTGATAGCGATCGCCGTCTGGATGGACCTTTCCGGCTGGCGGGTCGAGCTTTTCGCTCGCGGCGCGATTTTCCCGATGGTCCTTGCCGGGCTGTTTTGCGGACTTGTGCTGCTTGAGCCGGACTTCGGTTCGGTCATGGTCATCGGCGCCGCCGGCGCGATAGTGATGCTCGTCGCGGGAACGCGCCTCACGCACCTTATCCCGATAGGATTGATAGGCGTCGCCGGCGTCATAGCGGTCCTTGCGACCAACGAAAACCGCATGCGCCGCCTCGGTCCGTTCATGGCGAAGATGTCCGCCGCTTTCTCGCGCACCGATCCCGCCGCGGCGGCCGCCGCCGCAAGCGCCGCAGAGTCCGATTTCTCCTCGATGGACCCCGCCGCATACCAGGCCTACATGGCGCGCGTCGCGATACAGAACGGCGGAATATGGGGAATGGGCCTCGGCGAGTCGATGCAGAAGCACCTCTACCTTCCAGAGGCGCATACCGACTTCATCTTCGCCGTGGGCGCCGAGGAGCTCGGCATCATATTCTCCATATCCGTCATATTGCTGTTCTTCACCTTCTTCGCCATTTCCGTCTACATCGCCCGCAAGGCGAGCGACAGGTTCGGCCGCTATCTCGTTATGGGCATGGCGTTCATAGTGTTCTTCCAGGCGATGTTCAACCTCGGCGTCGTGTGCGAGGCCCTGCCGACGAAGGGCATGGCGCTGCCGTTTTTCAGCTACGGCGGAACGAACCTCATCGCCACCTTCTTCGCCGTCGGCACCATCCTTTCCGTCGGCATCCACTCCTCCCATGACGCAAAGCGCACCCACTACAGGAAAGGCTGACCTGCCGCGCGTCTGGAGCGTGGGCGAGCTGATGGCCGCCGTCAAGGGCGACCTCGAATCGCGCTTTGGACTGATCGACCTCGAAGGCGAATTGAGCGGATTCAAGATATGGCCTTCCGGCCACTGCTACTTCACGCTAAAGGACGAATCCGCCCAGATTTCGGCGATGATGTTTTCTTCCGACTGGCAGCGCTGCGATGCGCGCGCAGGAATCAAGGACGGTCTTCGCGTGAAGGTTCGCGGAAGGGTGACGGTAAGCCCGCGCAGCCAGTGCCAGATTATCGTGCGCCGCCTGAAACCCGTCGGCGAGGGCGAGTTGATGCAGTGCTTCCTCGAGCTCAAGGCGAAGCTGGAGTCGGAAGGGCTCTTCGACCCTTCGCGCAAGAAGCCCCTCCCGTATCTTCCTCGCCGGATCGGAATAGTGACGAGCTTCGCCGGCGCGGTAGTGCACGACATATGCCGCGTCCTGATGCGCCGCATGCCGGCAATCGAGATTCGCATCCACCCCTGCAAGGTCCAGGGCGAGGGCGCGGCCGCCTCTATCATTGCGGGCCTGAGGTATTTCGAAACCGAGTGGAAGGCCGATCTCGTGATCTTCGGCCGCGGCGGCGGAAGCTACGAGGACCTTTTCTGCTACAATGACGAATCGCTCGTCCGCACCGTCGCCGCGATGACTGTCCCGACCATAGCCGCGATCGGTCACGAAACGGACTTCACCCTCTGCGATTTCGCCGCCGATCTGCGTGCGGGAACGCCCTCGATGGCCGCCGAACTCGCAGTCCGCGAAATGGATTCCCTCGTCGCGTATCTCGACCGTGCAAGGTCCGGCCTCGCCAGCTCCCTGCGCGCCAAGTACGAATGGTTCTCCCAGCGGCTCGACTCGCTTTCAGGCGACCTCGCAGATGCGCTTGATTCGCGCGTGGAAGGCTTCGCGCGCGCTCTGGAGCTCGCGACCTCGCGACTCGAACTCCTTTCGCCGTTCAACGTCCTCGAGCGCGGATATTCGATCACCACAGACGAAAACGGAAGCGCCATCCGTGACGCTTCCGCTATCGTTCCAGGACGGAAAATCCGCACCCGGCTCGCGACGGGCGCGTTCGAATCCGTCACGCTATAGTCCGCGCGACTTTGAGCACGTTCTCGGCCGTGAAGCCGAATTCCTGCGCGAGCACCTTGTAGGGCGCGCTCGCACCCCAGCGGTCCATCGTGACGAACCGGGTTGTCTTGTGGTCGAGCCTGAAGCGGTCCCAGCCGAACCTGACCCCGGCCTCCACGATAACGCGCTTCTTCATCGATTCGGGCAGCACCATTTCGCGGTATGCGCACTTCTGCGAAAGGAAGAGCTCCATCGACGGCATCGAGATTACCCTGACCGATTTGCCTTCGCCCGCCAGGACCTTCGCCGCCTCGATCGAGATAGCAACCTCCGAGCCCGTTGCGATGAAGACGAGCGTTTCGGACGTCTGCTCGCCCGACTGGTATATCGCGTAGGCACCCTTGGCGACGCCTTCGTGCGTCACGCCTTCGAGCGTCGGGACCGTCTGGCGCGTCGTCATTATGCAGCTCGGCCCGCTGACGTTCATCAGCATCTCGACCCATGCGTAGGCCGTCTCGTTCGCATCCGCCGGA
>JAGCPM010000168.1 GCA_017965685.1 Kiritimatiellia bacterium
GAACGCGCAGTTCGCCGCCACCGCAAGGCCGTCCTGCCAGCGCGAGCAAAGGAAGTCGAATGTCCCCGCCCGCACGTAGCACGCATCATTGTGCCATCCCTTGGGCAAGTCCTTCCACGCTGCGACGTTCTCGCGGACGACATGGCGGTATTTCGGCGCGAAAATCCATTCATCCGGCATCGTCGGCGACTTGTCCGAGGGCTTCGCAAATATCTGGTCCCAGATGATGTCGGCATAGACGGAATAGCCGTAGTCGTAAGGATGCGTCGTATCCCCAAGGAGCGCGGGCCAAGCGGGCCACATCCGGTCGAGGTCGGCCGCATAGCGGCGGCGCATCTCGCCAAGTACGTCGGCGCAGACAAGAGCGTACGCCGCGCCTATGCGCTTCTGCTCGTCCCAGCGGACGAGCTTTGACGCGTCCGGCTCCTCGATCGTGCCGCGCGTCGGCAGCATCACCTGAACGGGGACACATCCCGGCAGACGCTCCATGAGATGCCGGATGATGCCCTCGTAGGAACAAGAACTGTCGTCATCGGCCTTGCGCTCGCCGTCATTCACGAGCCATTCGACAAAGACTATGTCTGGCTTGTAGGGTATCACGTCACGTTCGAGGCGGAAGATGCCCAGTCCCGAACCGGTTCCGCCAATCGCCGCATCGACGAACTTGAAGTGCGCGTCCGGATAGCGCTCCTCAAGCCTGCGCCCGATCAACGCCCGCCATGACGTCTTGTTGGGATCCGTCGCGTTAGCACCCCACGAGAGCGAGCCGCCGAGGAACGCAACCGTCAGCCGCTCGCCCTTCTTCGCCATCTCGCAGAACGACGCAACCGAATTGGCAGAAGCGGCGTTGCCCTTCGCCACCGTCGCCATCTGCAGGTCCTGGATGTTGACGTCGTCCTTCCAGTAGCGCCAGCGCATTCCGACAAGCGAATAGAACGCCTCGCGCAGCTTTGGCGGCGCATTGTCGAAATTGCAGGTATAGCCGATGACAAGTTTCTGCGAGCGGTCGCAGAGACCTTCGCTCCCGCCGACGCCGCCATGTCCGAAGACGCGGGAAATGTCGTCCGCTTCGCCCCAAAGTCCATACCCCATGCCGAAGATCATGTGCCATTTCTTGAGTCCCTCCGCATCGGGAAGCGGATCGGATTCATGGCGGCACGGCTTAAGCGCCGCGTCGAGCATTTCCTTGCCTACGAGCGGAGGCTTGCCGTCGAATCCACAGAGCCGGTTGTAGAACTTCGCGATCCCCCTCGCGGAAGACACGGCCCACGCACTCGGCAGAAGCGAGCGGCGCGCAATGTCGTTGTTCATCGACTCGAACGCCTCGCCATGGTACACCGTCGCAATTCGCGGAATCTCGTCGTCCCCGCACACGAAGTAGAAATCTTTTTCGATTTCGGACGGAATCAGCACCTGCTCGCGCAGTATGTCGTTCGCCGGCCTGCCCCACGCCTTTTCCAGCAGCCCGCCAAGCGCCCATCCGTATGATCTTGGCATGTAGCGCTGCTTGGTGCCGGGTTCAATCTCCGGTTTGCATGAAGCATACCATTCAAGCATCCCCTGCCAATCGGACATGGTGGCGAAATCATTCCACCCCGTCCCAGGCTTGCAGTCTGGAAGCCCGCTGCGGTAGCCCATCAGTTCGCGGACGGTCAGATTTTCCTTTCCGCCGCCCTTGAACTCCGGCCAGTATTCGCACACCGGCTTGTCGTATTCAAGCTTGCCGCGTTCTGCGCTACGGTGAACCGCCGTCGCAAGCATCGGCTTTTCGGTCGAGAAGATCGGGAAGAGCGTATCGCCATCGATCTTCGCCGCGCCAGCATTCGTCGTCATCGTCCCGGCCCAGACATCGACGATGCACTTGCCGTCCTTGAAGGCGCAGAACTGCAACGCGCCCTGCAAGCCTTCCTTCACCGCAAGATCCGCCAGCGCCTGCGCCTTCTCCTGCAGCTCGCCGGTAGGAATTTCGTATCGTCTTGCATGAATTTCCATCGAGACAAAAGCAATCAAAATCAAAGCTATAAAGGCGCTTCTCATAATCTCAGTCCTTAATTCGAGTTTAGCTCATTTATCGCAAGATATTTCTGCAACAGCAGTCTCGAGGCCTTCAGAGCGGACAACGATCTTCACCTTGCCCGCCTTCCCCGGTGAAGGCTTCACCAGAACCGAAAGGCAACCGTTGAATGTTTTGCGCTCTGGCCGCCTGTACCATGTCATGTCGGCGCCGTCGCCATTGTCTGCTGCGTGAAAACTGCCGGCGCCGGAAACTTCGATCTTAATCGGAACGCACGCGTTGGGAACGACGCGTCCTTTGTCGTCCACGACCTTCACAGTCACGACGCCGAACTCTGAACCGTCCGCTGGAATGCGGGGCGTTGCAGGCTCTGCCACTAGCCTTGCCGGACGGCCTGTCGTCTCCACCGTCTTCTCAGCCCATACTCTGCCTTTACGATAGGCCACCGCGCGGATCGAGCCCTGGGCATAGAGCACATCGCGCCAGGAGAACCTTACGCCTCCCGCCTCGGGACGCCTGCGCCCATGCGTTTTCCCATTTACAAAAAGCTCCACCTCGTCGCCGTTTGAATAGACCACCACAGGGACATTCGTGCCCTCGTTCCCTTC
>JAGCPM010000169.1 GCA_017965685.1 Kiritimatiellia bacterium
AAGCCGCTCTTCGACGCCTTCGCGAACTACGAGCGCCAGGACATCCAGGAGACGTTCGCCGCGAAGGTGGACGCGCACATTGCCACGCTCAGGGACGCCCAGGAGCGCGGCGTGAGCGTGAACGGCGTCCGCGTTCCGCTGAGCGACGCCCAGCGTGCCGACGTGGACGATGCGATCGCCCGGGTCGACGCCCTCAAGGAGGGGCTCCAGAACGTGCAGGGCAACAACCGTCCGATCACCCGCGAGAGCCTTGCGGCGCTCACGGCCAGACTCGGCGGCGCCGTCGAGAGGTTCATGGCGAAGCTCGCGAATCCGGGCCCAAGCCGCGCCCCGAGGCAGAACTACTTCGCCAGCGCCTTCGGCGGACTCGGCGCCAGGATAGAGAGCGACGCCGACTACCGCATCAGACTCCCCGCGGTGCAGGCGGACTACAACCAATCCGCCACCAACGCGGCGAATCCCTTCGCGGGGCAGGGCGGCGCGGGCTTTGCGTCCTTCGACGAGCTCTCGCGCACCGTCCGCGCCGAGATCGCGATCGGCAGGACGATCAACGTGAACAACCCCGAGCTCAAGGCGATGGCGCTCGACATCTTCCACGAACTCGAGGAGGCGAGGCCGTTCCTGGACATCGACGCGGAAAACAACATCGTCGGCTTCAAGCAGATCGGCGACGGCAAGCCCGGCGAACTCGTCGTCGCCGCCGCGCTGAAGGCGGCGGTCGCCAGACGCACCGCAGAATGCGTCGCGGAGCTGGCGACGCTACAGAACGGCGCCGCGCTCGATGTCGAGAAGTACACCGGCCCTGCCGGGATGACGGCGCTGAAGGCGGCCATCAGGGAGTCCTTCGCGGCCGAGATCAACCGCTACGCCGATGTCGTCGAGGCGGCTGGGAGGCCGGTCGCGGAACTTCTTCCGGGCGAGGTCCTGAAACGTGGCAACGACGTGTTCGGACTGGACCTCGAATACATCCGCAAGGAGGGCAAGCTCGAAGCGCTCAAGACGATCGTCCTCGGAATGATCACCTCGGACTCCCGCGAGGCCTACCTGACGCTCAAGGCCGAGGACCCCGAAGCCGCCGACCGGATGATGGACCGGTGGCTGCATCAGCGGGAGCCGCTCACAGACCAGCTGCAGTCCGCCCTGATGGTTGACGGCGCGTCGCTCAAGGGCCTTCAGGCGTCGCTCCTTGACGGCTCCCTGCCGCTCGACGGCAGCATCAACCTGGCGACCGCGCTTGTTCTGCAGTACCTCTGCAAGTTCGGCTACGAAAACGCGGGGGAGCCGGAGCTTGGGTCCGCAGGGTTCGCGAATCCCAATGCCGGCGAGAACCTGGCCCTCCTCGTCAGGAACGGCCTGACGCCCGAAAAGATCGCCCAGTTCTGCAGTGCCGCCGACGCGGAGAATCCGGTTCAAGCGCCCCTCGATCCCAGCCAGAAGGCGTACGCGCTCTTTTCGCGCCTTTCACTCCTGTTCTTGATCAACCGATGCGACGCCGGCGGCCTCGACGCGTTGACCATGCGCATCGTGGGAAAGCCCCTCTGCGATTTGACCGCAGCGGACGATAAGATGATCGAATGCCTGCGTCTGGGCGTGCGGGATGCCTCCCCGGCGGAATACAGGAGCGTCAGCGCCTACGAACTCGATCCGTTTACGAGGCTCGACGACGCCCAGAAGGCCGGCGCCATGTTCTTCATGCGCACCGCCACGCCGACCACCGCCCATGTGCCGGATACGATGGCCATCTACCGTGCACTGAAGGCGATGTCCGCGCCGAACGGTCCGGTCGAGTCGGAGGTGACGTACAACGGAGTACGCTTCACGCTTCGCCTGGAGAACGGCGTCCTCACCGCGAAGGAGCACGTGAACATCGAGAAATGGGAGCTGCGCCCGGGATGGAACCATGCGCACCACGAGGTCGATAAGGTGCGCCGCGACGTCTCGATCCCGATCGTGTGCCCGCTCGACGTGCGGGGCTTCATCGGACAGATCGAGGAGGAAATCGCGGCCCATGCGACGGCCTACGGACGCGAAGCCGCGCTCGCGCTCTTCAACGTCGAGGGATTCGACGCGGGCTCCAGCCGCGCCCGCCAGCTCGCGCTGAACGTGATCTCCGGCATAACGGGCACGCTCGCGGCGGAACTCTGCCATGTGCCCACTACGAGTCTCGTCGAACTCGCGCGCGGCATGCTGCAGACCGCCGGCGACCCGAAGGCGTTCTTCAAGGAGAGGCTCGCCGGACTCGATGGCGACGGCGTGCCGCGCTTCAACGGCGCGGCCACGCTCGAACTCTACAGGAAGATGCAGGCGGCCGACCGGCACCAGGTCGACGAGATGGTCAGGATACCCGAGGAGCCCAAGACCCGGGAAGGCGAGACGCTCGCCCAGGCGTCCCTGCGCCGCGTCCACGAGTTCATCGCCGAGCTCGTCATGCCGGACGACACGACTCGCTACGACATTGACCGCGACGCCGGGAAGACGGATGCGGACATCATGCGCCGGACGCTGCTCTCCCACAAGGCCGAACTCCGCGTGATTCTCCGCTCGCTCGGCACCGACACGGACCTCCTGGAGACCTTCAGCCTCGCCACCGGCGACGCCGTCAACAACGTGGTGCCGCGCACACACGAGGTCGCCACGGCGCTCAAGTCGCGCATGCTGCAGCTGAAGTCCATGGTGGATGCCGCGGGCGGAATCGACGCCTTCTACCTCGCGATGGAGGCGAACGACGGCGCCGGCGTCCCCGGCCTTGCCGACTTCCTCAACGGCTTCACCGCCGACCTCGCCGCGGCATCGGACAAGGTGCTCGCGAAGATGCAGGGCGTCCTCACCGCGAGGCTCTCCGCCGCGTTCCGCCAGTCCACTGCGTCCGCCAAGAACAAGCCGCTCTGGCAGAAGACGCTTGACGAGATCGCGGGCGCCGGAACGCTCGACGTCGATACCGGCTACGGACAGCTCCTCATGGAGGCGCTTTCGACCTACTTCTCCAAGATGGAGCCGATCGACCGCCACCGCATGGCGTCCTCGCTGCTGCGCTACGCAGGCTCCGACTCCAATTCGGGCGAGATACTTGGCGCGCTTATCAAGGGCGCGGGCCCGGTGCTGCAGAAGCTCATGCAGGGACTCCCGCAGACAGCGCTTCCGGCGGACCTCCGCCAGGCGGTGACGGATCTCAAGAGCAACCTCCCGTCCATCCCGCCGGAGATGGTCCGCGCCACGCTCCTCGACATGGTCCAGCGCTCCAACGGGCGCATCACGTCGATCGAGCTGACGAAGTCCCTCGGCGCGGCGACGGTCGGACAGGCGTTCCTCTGCAGGATCGTGACGGTTGACAACCCCGCGGGCGAGGAGTGCGTCGTCAAGATCCTGCGTCCGGACGTCCAGGCCCGCGCACGCCGCGAGCGCGACCTCTTCCTCGACATCGCGAAGCGGACGAAGGGGATGGCGGGCGTGTTCGACGTCCGGCTCGAGGGCATCTTCAAGGAGCTAGACTTCACGGTGGAGGCCAACAACGTCAAGCAGGGCGCGATCTACACCTCCGGCGTCGTCAACGACAAGATCGGCGGCGTCCGCAGCATGGAGCTGTACCCGTTCATCGGCGCGACCGCCAACACGCTGGTCGTTCGCAAGGCGCCCGGCGTCACCTTCGACCGCTACATCGCCGACTCGAAGGCCAAGATCGAGGCGATTCTCCGCATGATGAAGAAGACGCGCAACGAGGATGGGAGCGTAACCTACCTGAGCGGCGACATGAGCAAGATCGCCACGACGCGCGCGGCGCTGATCAGCACGTACAACGACATCCTCACGCGGCAGAAGCATCTCACCAACTTCATCGAGAAGTGGACGTTCGAGGCCATCTTCGACGGCGGGTTCTTCCACGGCGACGTGCACGCCGGCAACCTGATGTGCGACGGATCGCACCTCACGGTGATCGACTACGGCAACGCCTCGAGGTTCTCGGCGAGAGAGCTAGAGAGCCTCAAGTGGGCGCTCGCCTGGATTCCGGCGAAGAACGCCGCGAAGTTCGTCGAACACTACGAGAAGCTCCTGTCGCCTGCGGGCAGGAAGGGCCTCGCCGGCAAGCGCGACGCCCTCGTCAAGGCGCTGCAGGAGGTCTTCGACCGCGCCGACGCATCCGACGTCGGACGCATCATGGCGGCGGCATTCCAGCTCATCCAGGAGCAGGGCGTGGAACTGCCGGGTCCGATCTTCGGCCTGCTGCAGAGCATGCAGCGGCTTGACGAGACGGCGAGGCTCATGAACGAGCAGCTGTCGGGGATCAAGACGGCGCTCAACTCGATGAGGCTCACCGACACGCTCCAGGAAGGCGAGAGTGTGCCCGACTTCCTCGCACCGCTTCTCGAGATGATGAATCCCGAGACGGGTGCGAAGGTCGTCGAGAATGGAATCACCCTCAAGGCGATTTTCGAAGAATTCCAGAAGAGCGTTGCCGCCGAGTCCATCGTCATGGGGGACTTGAATCAGTACGCCCTGGTCGCGCGAAGATACATCACGAATTACGTGATGCGCATGGGAGCGAAACCGGATGGCGCCCAGCCGACCTACGAGGAGAAGATGCTTGAGATGGTCGACACGGCGGCGGACAATCCGGATTCGGCGGAGGCAAGGGACGCGGTCTTCGCACAGCTTGAGCACATACGCGCGTTCGCGTCCGCCCGCGTCGAATACGGCGACAGCGCCGAGCGTATCACTGCGGCTCAGCTGCTGGCGACGCTCTCCGCCACGCCCCCGGAGCCGATTTCGGGGCATCGCGAAGAGTGGCGTCAGTACATGAGCTCGTTGATTCGCGGACAGCTCGCCTCGGTGGTCCCCGGAGTGTTCTCCGGACTCGAGAACACGTTCGCCAGCGAGGATTTCGACGGGAACATGGACCCGGTGGTCAAACCGTATGAGGACGCGTCTGCCGGGTTCGGCAAGGCGATCAACCGCGGCAGCGAGAAGTTCGCGGCGTCGTTCTCGGGCTTCGGCGGGGCGCTCAACGCACTGGGCAACGGCGCGATCGGCCTCAGGAGCACGCTGAAGGACATCGCGAAGGATGCCCGCCGCGAGACCCATCGCGAGTCCTACGTGAATGCCAACTACGGCGGCTACGCCGCCCAGCACGGCATCTACGCCATGGAGTCGGTCCTGATCGAGAAGACGATGCAGGACTTCCGCTTCATGCCGCACCTGGTGAAGACGCTCGCGAAATCGGGATGGAACACGAGGGCCGAGAACCGCCAGTCGGTCGTCCAGTCGCTCGCGTTCAACATCGAGATCGTCATGTCCGAACTCGCCAGGGCGGGCTTCGCCGAGCGCGTCGCCAACCCTGAGAGGCGCAAGGCGTTCATCGAACTCGCGATGACGAAGCTGATTGCGCCCCATCCCGAGTGGTACCACGCCCTCGAAAACGTGGACGCGGCGGGGATCGACCAGATCGCCGGCGACAATGCGGACGTGAAGACGGCGCTCCAGTTCCTGAAGTCCGTCGCGGAGAATCCGCCGGACGACCGTCTCACCGCCGAAGACAACCAAGAAATCGACCAGATGTTCCGCATCATCTAATGACCGGGCGTCGGCAAGGAGGGAATACGGCTAAATGACATTCGAAGAACTGATATCGGCCCTGGGCGAGAGAATCGGGGTGGATCTGGCGGCGGAGGACGGGTCGTGCGTCATCAACGTGGACGACATGGTCGTGACGCTCATGAGCCTGCCGGACTCCGACAGGCTCGCAGTCTACGGCGAAATCGGCGATCCGCCCCCCGAGGGACTGGAGCAGCTGCTCTCGGCCATGCTCGAGGCGAACCACCTCTTCGCCGGGACTGCGGGAGCTACGATCTCGCGCGACCATGAAACGGGCAGGTTCCATCTCTGCCGGCATGAGCCGCTCGCGATCCTGGACGCGGACTCGCTCGCCGCACTCGTGGAATCATTCGTGAACACCCTCGAGATATGGCGCAAGGCGATTGCCTCCTACCGCCCAGTCGCGAAGTCGGCTGCGGAGGGCGCCGACGAGGCCCCGCAGTTCGGCGCCACGGGTTTCGTTCAGGTGTAGGGTGCGCTCATGCCGCCGCGCGCGCGGCATCCTAAAAACGGCGAAGTTTGGTATATCACCGCCAGAATGGCGAAAGGAAGGTTAAAGTGAAACCATTTGCACGAATCAACTTGTCCTCCGCCGCTCTGCTTAGGGGGATCTTCGTCTCATCCCTCGCGCGAGAGGGGGCGGGAAACAGATGATGCAGAATGGATGACAGTTTGAGATGTTTTCCGAATCTCCAAAAAGTTCTCAAACTCAAACCGGCGATAATTTGATATAATACGCATTGCAAAGGAGTATGCCGCAGGAAGAAGACCATACAAAGAGAAGCCTATGTGGCGTGGCTGGCGCAGTTCCGCGACCAGCCGCTGATAAAGGTGCTTACTGGCATGAGGCGGGTAGGCAAGTCCACGATTATGAGGATGTTTGCGCAAGGCCTCAGACGTGAGGGCGTGCCTGCGTCTCGCATAGTCATGGTAAACTTCGAGGAACTTGAGAACGCCCCGCTGAGAACAGCGGAGGCTCTGCATAGGTTCATTGTCGGTAAACTGGCGAGGGGTGGAACTACATACGTATTCCTTGACGAGATACAACGTGTGGAGCATTACGAGGAGGTTCTGGACAGCCTCTACGTCAAGAAAGGTGTCGATCTTTATGTTACTGGCTCGACGGCAGATCTGTTTTCGTCCGAGATCGCTACGCTTCTGACCGGTCGTTATGTGGAAATGAACGTGTTGCCGTTTTCGTTTCTGGAAATGACAAGGGCTGTTGGAGGCAAGGTCGGGGATGCGGAGGAAAAGCGCCGTTTCATGGATTTTCTCACATACGGATCTTTGCCGGAGTCGTTCGCATTCAAGACGGGATCGCCGGAGCAGCGCGAGTATGTGGAGTCCGTTTACCGCACGATACTTGAAAAGGACGTGCTGAAGCGGAACAAGGAAGGCGGAAGGCTTCTCGTCGGGCAGATGCTGAAGTACATGGCTAGCGCCATATCCTCCCTTACATCCCCGAAGCGCATGGCTGACCGGCTCAAGGCAAATGGCGTAAAGGTCAGCGCCAATACGGTTTCGTCGTATCTGGACATCCTCGAAGATTGCTATTTCATATACAAGGCCGACAGATTCGACGTCAAGGGAGGCGAGATGCTCAAGCTGATAAACAAGTACTATCTGACTGATTTCGGCTTCAGGTATTATACGCTGAGCAATCCCGACATCGAGATTCAGCAGCTCCTTGAAAACGCGGTGTTCCTTGAACTGCTTCGCCGGCGCTACAAGGTCGCAACCGGCAAGGTTGACGAACGCGAGGTTGATTTCGTGGTCAAAGGCAACAATGATTTGCTTTGCTACATACAGGTTGCCGTCACAGTTGCGGAGAAAGAGAAGTATAGTCAGGAAGTAGCCGCGTTCAAATCGATACGGGACAACTATCCTAAACTAATCCTTACGCTTGACGACATCTTTATCGAAAACCGCAATGGCATTCAAACGATGAACGTCATTGACTTCATTACGGGCAGGTGCGCCCTGCCCGTGTGAAGAATCTGCGGCGGCAAACGAAAGAAAGAGATAGGAGCAACCCATGAAACTCTTTGCACGAATCAACTTGTCCTCCGTTTTATCCTCCGTCTTGTCCTCCGTAGCCTTGGCGAAGGAGGAAGCCTTGGCGAAGGAGGACGCTCTGCGTAGGGGGAGCGGGAAATGTGAAAATGTGCAATTATCCAGTATCCATTATCCAGTATCCATTATTCAATGATGGCGGGGCAAATTGGATATTGGCTGTTGGCTGTTGGATATTTGCACATTTCCACATTCTACAAGAAAGGAGCAACCCATGAAACCTTTTGCACGAATCAACTTGTCCTCCGCCGCTCTGCGTAGGGGGAGAGGGATATGTTGCCAACCACCTTCGCCAAGACTACGGCGGTCAGGATGCGAAAGTGTTGCCAATGCCAATTGCCAATGAGAGGAAAACGGCGATGAAGAAAATGATGATGGCGGTAGGATTCGCGACGATGATCGCGGCAGCAATACGTGAAGGCTAGGAAAGACTGTTGCAAAAGGTGTCTATAAAATGGTATAATATACGGAAATCATCGAACTAGGAGGTAAGTTATGAAGAACTTTCAAATAGTCTTTTTCTTTATTTCGTTCTCCGCTTTCGCGACGCTTGAGCGTGATGTCGATTTCTTGCTTCGCTACGCCCCGTCGCAGGATATGCCTCTCCCCGGAGGGTTCGTCACCAACAATTGCCTCTTGGCTGCGCGAGCGCGCGATACCGCACCTGAAGCGTATGCGGATGAGATCTATCTGGACTACGTACTCCCCTATTCCGTGATACGCGAAGAACGTGACGATTGGCGGGCCGAATTCCGCGAACGCTTTGCTCCGATTGTCGCTGGATGCACCAATGCATACGAAGCTGCCGTAAAACTCGACAGATCCATCTGGGATCTAGTAGGCGTGCACTACGATACGCGCCGCGACAAAGCGAGGCAGTCGCCGAGACATTCGATGCGAATAGGCATGGCTTCATGCACTGGAATTTCGATCATACTAATCGACGCTTGCCGTGCGCTAGGCATTCCAGCACGACTTGTCGGGTGCAACTGGACCACAATTCCCGGCAACCATTCGTGGGTGGAGGTCTGGTCTCAAGGCCGATGGAGGGTTCTTGCGTCGGGAGAAAAAGAACGCGAAGACAGCATTTGGTTCCTCGATTACGCGGCGATGGCCGACTCTGCAAGAATCGACAAGCGCATATATGCAAGCCGGTACTCGCCATCTCCAGAAGGAACCCGTTTCTGGCGCACTTGGGATTACCCTCAAGATGTCTCTGACGTTCCAGCGGACGATGTAACCGCCAAATATGTCATCAAACCACGCTATGCCATCATCGCTTCCCGGGAGACGCTCGCGGACAGCGAGTGGCGCATTGCGGCAGAGGCCCTTGCCGCAAAGCATGATAACGAAGCACTGTGCACCGTCGTTGCCGCCACAGCGACAGACGCACTCGCAACACTGCGCGGTTTGAAACCCCGCTATGTGGCTTTCCTGATGAGACCGGAAGAATTCTGCACGGCAACGCTGCTTGAACTCAAATCAATGATGCGCGAGATCGATGACGATCCTTTCGACGACGCAATCTGGGGAATCGTGACGGGCCCCGACGCAAAGACCGTGCAACGCATAGCCTCATCTCGCTCGCCAAATGAAATCGGCTCGATTCTTGCGACCACTGGAGTGTCCGCCAATGTCGTCACTGGCGACGTGGCGTGCATTTCAGATGCCTACCCGAAAGGCGAATGGTGGCGCAAGAGCAGCACAGGCCTGAGATGGGGAGGAAAATGCACAAACGAAGTCGCCAGCGTTTTTTCGTCCGCTTGGCGCGACATCGACCCAGAGTGCCTCCTCACAAGTTCCCATGCCACCGAGCGCAATCTTGAGATGCCGTTCTCTCTTGGCAACCTCGTTGCCACCAATGGAGTTTTCGCCACTACTTCAAAACTTGGCATGGCACACGACCACACTCCAATTGCCGGGCCATTGAACGAAAAAGTCTGGCTCGCAGCCGGGAACTGTCTCATAGCCAATCACATCGACTCGTCCGATATGCTTATGACTGCTCTGTCTTTCGGGAAAGTCAACCAATTCGCCGGATATTTCAAAGAGACTTGGTTCGGCTTTGTCGGTTGGAACACATGGACGTATTTTGGCGCCATGGGTTATTCTCTTTCGTTGAGCCACTATGCCGCCAACCAATGGCTGCTGAAGAAGCTTGCCCTCGGCGAGCACTCGGATGAGAATGAATTCGCCGGGCTTGTTTGGGATCGCGACGCGACTATTTTCTATGGCGATCCGATGCATGCGGCTCGCATCAAGCCAAGAGCGGATGCGCAATATGACACCTTGCCCCAGATTGTTGTCTTCCCAGACTCAACACGTAGCCACAAGGTCACTAACGTCCCGGAAGACTTTATGGCGTTCTGTGCTGATGACTTCGCCATTATCGAGCGCAAGAAGTAGCCATCGGATAACTCAAGTCTTCTGAAAAGAGCGCAAACATTCCACGAGTATTGACTAGCCCGCGCCTATTCCTCATCCAACTGAGGAGTATAGGATTAATCGAGAATATTGTCAAAGCACAGTGAGTCAATTGGGTGTGGCGGCGGCTAGTCGCTTCTGGCGGAAATAGGTGCAGGCTGCGGGGTTGACGCGGAGGGCGCGAATATGATAAACTACAACAAATCCCTTTATAGGGCAGAAAGGAAAAACCATGCAGATAAGTCAAGTCAAGGCGCGCGAGATCATTGATTCCCGCGGCAATCCTACGGTTGAAGTCGACGTCGTTCTGGCGGACGGCACTCTGGGCCGAGCGGCGGTTCCTTCGGGCGCGTCCACTGGCGTCAATGAGGCTCTCGAGCTCCGCGACGGCGACCCCAAGCGCTATCTCGGCAAGGGCGTCCAGAAGGCGGTTGACAATGTGAACAAGATTATCGCGCCCAAGCTCATCGGCAAGTGCGCGTGCGACCAGCGCGGCATCGACAAGCTCATGCTCAAGCTTGACGGCACGCCGACGAAGTCCAAACTCGGCGCGAACGCGATACTCGGCGTTTCGCTCGCAGTGGCGAAGGCGGCGGCGAACTCGCTCGGAATGCCTCTCTACAGGTACATCGGCGGCACGAACACTTATACGCTGCCCGTCCCGATGATGAACATCATCAACGGCGGCGCCCACTCCGTCGCGCCAATCGCGTTCCAGGAGTTCATGATCGGTCCCGTCGGCGCGAAGAGCTTCAAGGAAGGTCTCAGGATGGGTGCGGAAACGTTCCACAACCTCAAGAAGGTACTCAAGGCGCGCGGCCTTTCCACGGCCGTCGGCGACGAGGGCGGCTTCGCTCCTGCGCTCGACTCCATCGAGGACGCCCTCGAGTGCATCATCAAGGCCATCAAGGCGGCCGGCTACAAGCCCGGCAAGGACGTGACGATCGCGCTCGACTGCGCCTCCTCCGAATTCTACAAGGACGGCAAGTACGACTACACCTGGAAGGAAGGCAAGAAGGGCGCGAAGCGCACCTCCGCCGAGCAGGTGAAGTATCTTGAGGGCCTGGTCGCCAAGTATCCGATCGATTCCATCGAGGACGGCATGGCCGAAGGCGACTGGGACGGCTGGGTCGCGCTCACGAAGGCGATCGGCTCGAAGTGCCAGCTCGTCGGCGACGATCTGTTCGTCACGAACGTCAAGTACCTCGAGAAGGGCATCAAGCTCGGCGCGGCCAACTCGATCCTCATCAAGGTCAACCAAATCGGCTCGCTTTCCGAGACGCTCGACGCCATCGAGATGGCGCACAGGGCTGGCTACACGTCCGTCACCTCGCACCGTTCCGGTGAAACCGAGGACGCGACGATCGCCGACATCGCGGTCGCCACGAACTCCGGACAGATCAAGACCGGCTCCATGAGCCGCACGGATCGTATCGCCAAGTACAACCAGCTGCTCCGCATCGAGGAGGAGCTGGGCGA
>JAGCPM010000170.1 GCA_017965685.1 Kiritimatiellia bacterium
ATGAGCATCACCAATCTTCCGCCGGAAAGCCGCGCGCGAAGGTACGCTATCATGAAAGTCCGCACGTTCCCCAGATGCAGCGCGCCGGTGGGACTCGGCGCGAGCCTGCCGACATAGCCGCTCATCTGTTCTTCCAGAACTTCTTCCACTCCAAGACGAAAAGATTCAGGCGCTCTTCGCTGCCGAAAGCCGCCTTAGTGGCGTATTGCATGTCGCCGCGCGACTTTACCAGCGCGGCCATGTAGTCGCGCTTGAGATTTTTGAACGGATCGAACCGGACTTTCGAGGCGCCTTTCTCGATGAAGAACGCGATGGAAAGCGCAAGGCGGTATTTAAGCCGGCGTTCGAAATCTGTTCCGCTGTAAAACTCCGGATAGTCCATCTGCATCACGTCGCGAACCGCCTCATCAAGAGATGCCAGATCAGCCGGATCGACAAAATCCGGACCGTCCGGCCCCGCCTCGAAATACTGGGCATAGCCTTCGTTGAACCAGGGAGAGGCGGAAAGCATTGCACCGGCATACGAAAGATACTGGTGGAACGCCTCGTGCCGGATCGTTCTGAGGAGTCCTTCACCGCCATCTTCCGGCAGATACGCCACAAGTTCGCGCCGCGAAGGCGACCAGTACGCCGCGCTCCACTGCATTTCAGTGCCTGCCGCTATTTCGAGATACTCGTCTCTATCCTCGTATATCCTGGCGACCGCAAGGGAATTCGTCGCATCCACCGCCGACGGAATGACCTCGGCATATCTGGCTCTCATCCTTTTGAGATCGTTTGTGAGTGCCGTCACGAACGAACGGGATAGCGGCGCGTCATACAGAACCGTAAACTCGTCCGAATCGACGGTATGCCACGAAGGATAATTTGTCACGCTGTGTGCGGCGTCCCGCCTTAGAAGCTCCTTTTCGTCGGCGACTGCCTCTGGCTTTTTCTCTGGATCCTTCTCGCCCGGCAAGTTCTTTTCCGCTATCTGGCGCCACTTGGCCAGGAACTCCTCCTCGAAAAGCTCCTTGTATTCCGCGAAATCGTCGCCTTCTGCGAGTTCCCACGTTGCGAGATACCACGCCTTGAACTTCTCCGGAAGGAAGAGGGCTGAAACGGCCCAAGTGTTGGTGCCGTGCACGTAGAGGGTCTTTTTCATGCCGCGCAATTCCTGGCGCGGCGGTTCGGGTTCTTCCGGAAGTTCGAACGGCACTAGCTTTTCCGCCGCTTCGTAAAGAAGTGTCTTTACCTTCTCCTTCGCAGGAAGCGTAACGGTATTAGCTAAGTAGACCTTGCGCGTCTTGGTTTCGCCGAGGTCTATCTTCGGCGCGATGGTATCGAGCCTGGCGAGGGTGAAGAGCCGGCCGTCGTCATCCTGCCAGCGGCCAAGAACGGCGTGCGAGGTCCAAAGGTCGAGCGTGTCGAATCTGTCTTCAAAACGGAACTCCTTGCCGTTGGTCAGCAGATATCCCGAAGCCTCCGGCATCTCCAGCGGCACGGGAGTTGCGAAGAAGAGGCTCGCGGCTAGGAGCAGCATCGCGCCTCCCGCTTACAGGCCTCCCATTATGAGCGAGCCGAATGTGGAAATCGGGGTCGTGTCGCGGAAATTGTCGATGACCTGCCGCACGTCCTTCGTCAGGCCGTTTATCTCGTTGTAGAGTTCGTCGTCTTTCATCAGCTTGCCCATCGTGCCTTCGCCGCGGTTTATCCTGTCGGCGGCTTCGTTAAGGCTCGCAAGAAGCCTGTTGGCGCTCTCGAGGGTCTCCTTCGCGTCGACCGATTCGCAGGCCTTCCTGAAGCTCGCAATAGCCGCGTCCACATTGCCGTATATCGGGTCTTCATCCTTCAAAAGCCTGCCGGCAAGGCCCTTGCCGTCCCTCAAATCCTGCGAAATCGCGCTGGCGTTCTTCAATGTCGCCATGAGTTCGTTGTACATCGTCTCGTCTTCGGAAAGCAGTTTGCCCAGCGTTCCTTCGCCCCTCTTGAGCCTCTGCGCGATTTCGGTCAGGTCGCCCATGGCCGTCTTGAGGTCGTTATATACCGTATCGTCGCTCGACAGCAGTTTGCCGACCGTACCCTCGCCGCGCTCGGCGCGGTCCACTATAGCGAGAGCCTTGTCGGCTATCGCGCTGGCCTTCTCGCCCGTGGCCTCGAAGTTCGCGACTATGTTCTTGAGTTCGCCTCCCGATGTAAACTCGTTCAGGTTCTTAGCTATATTGGAGACGTCCCTCATCCAGTCCGACGGCTTTTCGCCCTTGAAAACCGTCCCCTCCAGCGGAAGAACCGCGCCCTTGCCCTCCTCGAGAAGAAGGTAGTTGCCGCCGAGCATAGAAAGGTTGCAGACCGCTATCCTGTAGCCTTCCCTCAAGACGACTTCGTCGTCGATTTCGGCCACGACAGTGAGATTGGTCGGCGAAAGAAGAACCTTGTCCACCGTTCCGACCTTCGTGCCCCTGAACATCACGTTGTCGTGGTCCTTCAGACCGCCGACCTCGCTGAATTCTATGGCGACGCGCACCTTCCTGCGCCCCTGCAGAACGTCCACGCCGGAGATTACGATCGTGAAATAAACAAGGAGCGCCAGCACCGCCAGCATGAAGAGCCCCACTATCGCTTCGGAGAACACGTCTTTCTTCCTGCTCATCTAGAGCCTCCTTTCATGGCTTCGAGAAACTCTTTCGCGTCGGGATTTTCCGACTTGAGGAATTCCTCCGGCGTTGCGCATATCCGCACCTTGCCGTCTTTCAGCAACAAAATCCTGTCCGCGATCTCGAGCGCGCCGGCCATGTCGTGCGTAACGATGACCGAGGTTATGACGAGATTCCTGTTGAGCCTCTTTATGAGGCGGTTTATGGTGACGGAAGTCACCGGGTCGAGACCGCTGGTAGGCTCGTCGTAGAGCACTATGTCGCTTTCCCTGACTATGGCTCTGGCGAGGCCGGCCCGTTTCTGCATTCCGCCCGAAATTTCAGCCGGGAACTTTTCCGCCGCATCGATGAGTTCCACGTTCTCCAATGCGGCGCGGACCTTCTTGTCG
>JAGCPM010000171.1 GCA_017965685.1 Kiritimatiellia bacterium
CAGCCATGCCTCGCTGTGCGCCAACGCGGAATTCGCGCGCCTTACGAGAGAAGCCTGGAATCTGGACATGCCGCGCGGTGCCGTGCCGAGGGACGAAACCTCGCACGGATTCGGCGACCCTCGGCAGATCCTGACAGGCAACATTTCATCCCACGCGATCGCGGAAGGCGTGAAGAATGTCCAGCTTTTCGCGCTCATGCCGCTCAAGTTCATGCCGGGCTGCGAGATGGAGCCTATAGTGTCTCTGCCGCGCACTTCCACTCGTCCGGACGCGCCGGTCATGGCGGCGCAGAAGTTCGGCAAGGGGCGCGTCGTCGTTACGGTCGATCCAATGGCGTTCCAGCCCTACCGCGTCTGCGAGGCGGACAATGCCAGGCTTATTCTCAACACCTTCGCCTGGCTGCTGGGCGGGAAAACCGTGCCAGAAACCATGCCGGCGGTTACAGAGACATTCAAGAAGCGATGCATGAGGTTAACGGAATGAACCCATCGGACAAGAGGCTTTTTTGCATGGCGGCCATGTCTTTCGCCGCGCTTTGGACATGCCAGCCTGCGGCGGGAGGCGCCTTGACGCGCCTCCCATTTGATGAAGACTTCGGCGCAATGGCCGGGCGGCCGGACCCCGTCGGCTGTGTGTCGTTCGAGATTGCGCCGCCGCGCGCGAACTGCGGGGCTGTCGTAAAGGCGGAGGACTTCGGCTTCTCCGTGACGAACGAGATGAATGGTGCGTCGATTCAGTCGGCACTCGCCGAGGCAAAACGCATTGGCGCGGCAAAAGTGGTGCTGAAGCCCGGGATCTACAGGTGCTTCGACAAGACGGGTATCATAATCGACGGGTTTGAGGATTTCGTCTTCGACGGCGCGGGTGCGGAGCTTGTATTCCGGCGCCCGCCGCGATATCCGATAGAGCCATCGTGGGACCATGACGGTTCGGGCGCGAACTTCGTCATCCACAACTGCCGCCGCATGAAGATAGGCAACATGGTGACGGACTGGGACTCATCCACTATGCCGCTTGCAACCTGCGCTAAGGTCGCGGCGGTGCATGTGGACGACGCGGACAACGACTCGTACATCGACTTCGAGCTTGTAGGATGCGGCGAGCGCCATCCGTACTACGGCAAGGCATTTCCGATCCAGCGCACCCAGCCGATGACGGAGGACTTCCGTCGGTTTGCGCGCGGACCCAACATCTGGCACGGCACGTACGAGGGCGAGACGGGGTGCAAGACTCTCTGGCTCTCTCCGACGCGTGTCAGGGCCTATCCGTTCGTCGAGGAGCCGGGTATCATGCGCTGGCAAGGGCCGAACAGACGCGAGTTTTCGCCGAAGCTCAACAGGGACGCCGTCCGATCGCACAAGGTCGGCGATACGGTCCGCATTGCCCACGCCTACTACGGAAAGGGCGGCTTCACGCTAGTCTCGAACGAGGACTTCGAGCTGCATGACGTGGAGATTCCGTCGTGCTTCGGGCACGCAGTATACGTGGGCGGAACGCAGAGGAACTGGCGGCTCAGGAACGTCACCGTCGCGCCGCGCGACTGGCGTCACCCGATTTCGTCCTCCGCCGATACGATACACTTCGTACGGTCGCACGGGAATGCGATCATAGACAATCTCACGGTGAAACTCGAACAGGATGACGCAATCAATGTCCATGACAGATTCACGGTAGTGAAGAAGGTTGCGCCAAGGACGCTCCAGATCGTGCTCGAGCGCGGGGCGCGGTATTTCCGCCCGGGAGCCGGGAACGCCGTCGAGCTTCTCGATCCCGGCTACAACGCCATAGGGTGGGAAGGCAAATATGCGGGGATGGAAGGCGAGACGATCCTGGTGGACAGGGATCTGCCCGCGGTCAATCCCGAAGAAGGGTACTACCTTCTCTTCGACCGGACGGCGTCCTCGGACGGCGTGATCATCCGCAACTGCACTTTCGAAGACATGGAGATGCGCACTCTCGTCAACGCGTCGAACGCCACGATAGAGAATTGCATATTCCGCAGGACTAACGGCGACGCGCTCCGCTGCATCGCCGACTACACCCTCAAATGGTGGGCGGAGGGGATGGGGACGACAAACGTCGTCGTCCGCAACTGCATATTCGAGAACAACTGCGTCCGCGAGCTCGTGGGGTCGTACTAGTCGCTCGGGGCGGACTTCGTCACATGGCTCGGCTGCCCGGAAACGGTGGATGCGGCCCGTCTAAACCGGCGTTTCATATCCGATATACTCGTCGAGGGCTGCGCGTTCCGCGACTCGCTCGGATACTTCGCGGATCTGCGCTTCGGCACGGGTATCGCCTTCAGGAACAACGTCATAGAGCGCACGGGACGCCGCGCGGAATGCCGCGATACGTCCGCTTCGGCGAGGCTCGAGCATGTCGGCGACGTCAGCTTCGAGAACAACGAGTTTAGGGTTCCGGAGGGCGCGAGCGTTCCGGGCCTGTACATTGCCGACGGCGTCGAAGGTGTCGCGCTCGAAGGCAACCGTATCATATTTGACAACAGAAAGGAATAAACAATGAAGATGTGGAAATGTGGAAATGTTGCCAATAACCAATACCCAATGCTGCCAATTGGAAATTGGAAACTGGGATTGGCAACACTGGCAACATTGGCAACATTCAACACGGCTTTCGCCGCGCCGGCTGCGGCCGGAGTGACTTTCCCGGAGGAGGGGAAAATGCTCGTGGGTGTCAACTACTGGGGCTCGAAGGCGGGCGTCAGGATGTGGCGCGAGGACGAATGGGACGAAACGGAGATCGAGAAGGACATCGCGGCGCTCGCGGCAAACGGAGTCGAGCTGATGCGCGTCTTTCCGACATGGAGCGAATTCCAGCCGCTCATGCAGGAAAAGAAGTATCAGGGCGCGCCGGCGCTCATTCTGCGTGACGGCGGCAAGGAGGAGATATGCGATCCGCTCTGGCTCGACCCGGGCGCCGTTGCCAGGTTCGAAAAGTTCTGCGAGATCGCCGAGCGGCACAACGTCAAGCTGATGGTCTCCATCGTCACGGGCTGGATGTCCGGAACGCTTTTCGCGCGGCGCATCGTCGAGATCAGGAATCTCATCACGGACCCGGAAGCCGTGATGTGGGAAGGACGCTTCGCGCGCTCGTTCGTCCGGCGCATGAAGGACAAGAAGGCGATCGTCGCCTGGTGTCTCGGCAACGAGAGCAACTGCATGGGCGCGGCGGAATCGCGCGCGCAGGCCTGGATGTGGCTGAACACGATATCTTCCGCGATCCGCATTGAGGATCCGTCGCGCCCCGTCGTTTCGGGAATGCACAGCCAGACCTCGGTCGCCTTCGGCCCGCAGTACGCGAACAGCAACAAGTGGACGCTCCAGATGCAGGGCGAGCGTCTCGACGTCCTCACGCCGCATCCGTATCCCGCGTCTTTCCGCATCGAGGCTAACAGAGGCCCGTTCAACTCGTTCAGGAACGCGATCCATCCCGTATCGCAGTGCTTTTTCTATTCGGCGGGATCGGGGAAGCCTTCTTTCCCGCAGGCGATCGGAAGCCTCGG
>JAGCPM010000172.1 GCA_017965685.1 Kiritimatiellia bacterium
CGCCTGTGTTCACCGTTTCAGGCAAGGTGCTCATCGCGCCGGTTTCCGCGCGCAAGGATGCCCGAATCGTGAAACTTGTCCCCATGAGCGCGAAGAGTGCAATATGCGTCACAGAGTTTGTTGGCGATTGGGTTGTGATGGCGACGGCATCGCGCGTTTGCAGAATTCAGGTGGCAGAAGGAGAGACTCTTTCGGTCCGTCCGGATGCGGCAGTCGCCTGGACGGGTGCGATGCCGACAGGGTTCTGTCCGAGGCTTTCGGTCTGGGACGTTTTTCTGCCGCGCCAGCCTCGCGATCTCCTGTTGACTTTTTACGGACCATCCGTCGTTTGGATTGAAGGTTCGCGTGTTCCTGCCATGAATCTCCCGGGAAGGAGGGTGTATGGCGTTTGACGCTGCGCAGATTCTCCGGCAGACATACGCGGCCGGGGCCGAGGTTGCGCAGATGCGCGAAAGCCTCATGGCGGAAAAGCCTGTTGCCGCGCAGGTGCAGCGCGGTGAGCTCATGGGCACGGTGCTCGCGGCGGAGGCTGATCCTATGGCGGATTTGATGGATTCGATGGAGGAACTCACCGCTCAGTTTGAGGAGAAGGAAGTCAAGCGCATGTCGGAGCGGAAGATGGGCCCGCTTCAGGGAATGCGCTCCTCGTTCGTGAGGGCGCTTGAGGCGTGGTACTCCATGATGCCCGACATGCCGGGGCGCCAAAGACTCGAAAAGCTCGCTCGGTGGTTGCGCGATGCTGGTGCTTCCGGGGGGTATCCGTCGGCGGAGTCTCTGCTGAAGGCTCTCGGTCATGAATCGACCGATCCGTCGCACCAGTTCGCGATGCTCGATGTTTTGGAGCAGATGGCGGGCGAGGGAGAGCAGGAACTTTTGGAACTGGTAAGACAGTCTAAGGCTCTCTTGATGCAGCAGAAGGGACCGGACGTCAAGGCCGGAATCAATCTGGCCGAAGAGGTCAATGCTCGCGCCACCACGCCAGAGGAGATGCAGAGCCTTAGGGACATGTACCGCGGTGAGGTGGTTGGCTTCACAAAACCACAAGACTGCTTCCGTTCGCTTATCGCGTCGCGCGGCGCGGAGGGACTGAAGGCCGCTTTGGAATTTCTCATCGCCGGATGCGGCAAGGATCTTGCATCTTCAACGCCCTCGCTGGCGCCGGAGGCTCTGGGCAGGATACTCACGGATCTTCAGTGCGTACAGGTTCTGCAGACGGTCATGGAGAAGCTTTCGCAACTCGCGGAGCGTATGGGTTCTCAGTTCGCCGAACCCTGTCTCTTGAACGGCGAGCAGCTTACCGGCCACGTTCTTGAGCTCACGGAGCAGGCGTTCGTCACGGCGGTTGCGGTTTCGCGCCTAGTAGGCGAGTGCGGAATGGCGAAACTCCTTGCGAGAATGGATTTTACCCGCGAGCTCACGAGGATATTCAGGCAGCTTTCGCCGCGGCTCTTTGCGAAGGAGTGTGACAGGCAGCGGTTGGTGGATGCGGCGCAGGAGCATCTTGACGAGCTTATCACGGAAGAGAATGAACGCGAGGCGGAAGGAGACGCGGCATGACGGTTCCTGGATGGATATCTGCGATCGTGCGCGGTTTCGGCTCTGGGGCGGGGCTTGAGAACCTCTCCTTCAACGAGAGAGGTGTCGCTGGGGTGGCTTTTGAGAATGGTTTCACGCTGAGGTTCGAGTATGTCGAGTCCGCGCTGATGGTGGAGATGTCGGTTCCGTCGAATCCTGATGCGGAGAGAATGAAAGCACTTTTGTCGTATTCGCACCCTCGGGCCGCCGCACCGGGGGCGATGAGGATGCGCACGGGATACATCACGAAAAGCGGGCGGGTCGTATTCGCGGTCAGACTCGAATCCCGCGACGTAACTGGACCGGCGGTACATGACGCGTTCGCCATGCTTTGGCGCGCGGCAGGGGAATTCGGAGGCGAATCATGGGCCTGAACGTATCGAGAACAACCGAGCCGTTGAGGTTTGATGTAGGCATCGGCAAGGCTGGCTATGCGGACATAATCGCATCGCCTGGTGCGGGCGAGCCTCAGAAAACGCTAATGCCGGGAACGACTACCGTTTCGCAGGCCCTCGACGATCTCTTTCCGCCGGACCGCAGTGTAAACGGCGAGATAATGCGCGCGTTGGTGGCGGGCAATCCCGCATCGTTGCGCACGCCGAGAGGATTTTCAGAGTCGGCCCGCATTGCCGCCCGTTCGCTCAGGGAGCGCGGAAGCGAGGCTTCTGACAGGGCGGCGCATGAGATTGAAAACCTGCTGGCGGACGCCGATTTGCTCGAGCATTGCCGCATGGCGCTATTGGAGACATGATGAACGGCAGATTCACAAACTTCTCGAACGTGTTTTCGAGGTTCGGCGATCTGGTGCTCGCTTTCCTCGTCGTCTGCATTATCGGGCTTCTCATCATCCCGCTGCCGACGCCGATGGTGGACCTCCTCATCGCGACCAACATCATGATTTCGACTGTGATGTTGATGCTTTCGCTCTACCTTCCGCGCGCGCTTGCGTTCTCTACTTTCCCGTCGATGCTCCTCTTTACGACGCTGTTCCGCCTTGCGCTGAACGTGACGACAACGAGGCTCATTCTTCTCAAGGCGGACGCGGGCGAGATTATCTACACTTTCGGCAATTTCGTCGTCGGCGGCAACTTCATTGTAGGCGCGGTGATCTTTCTGATCATAACTATCGTGCAGTTCGTCGTGATTGCGAAGGGCGCGGAGCGCGTTTCCGAGGTCGCGGCTAGGTTTACTCTCGACGCAATGCCAGGAAAGCAGATGTCCATCGACGCCGATTTGCGCGCAGGCGCCATCGATCAGGATACGGCCAAGAAACGCCGCACTGAACTCGCCAAGGAATCTCAGCTTTACGGCGCGATGGACGGCGCGATGAAATTCGTGAAGGGTGACGCGATCGCAGGTCTTATAATGACCTCGATCAACATAATCGGCGGCATTTGCATCGGCGTGTTCATGAACGGCAAGGAAGTTGGATGGGCCGTCACAAAGTACGGCATACTGACTATTGGTGACGGCCTTGTCTCGCAGATTCCCGCGCTTCTCGTGTCGATAACCTCCGGCGTGATAGTGACGCGCGTAGGGGATGTGGATAACAAGCCGCTAGGTCAGGATATCATAGACCAGTTCTTTGCGCAACCGAAGGCGATACTTCTCGGTTCCGTGATGCTCGTCGCGATAGGACTCATACCCGGCTTCCCGAAGATACAGATATTCGGCCTCGCGGCGTTCGTTGCGCTCGTAGGCTGGAGCCTTATGGCGAAGGCGAAACTGGCCGCCGCGCGCGCAGCCAAGGCCGAAGATCCCCTCGCCGCCGCCGCGCCGTCGGAAGGCTCCGCTCCTCGCCCGAAGAGAAAGGATGGAGACGACTTCTCCATGGTCACGCCGCTAACGGTGGATATTGACGCGGATATCCGCGGCGCGCTCACATATGACGCGTTGAACGACCAGATAATGTCCGTCCGCCGCGCCCTCTACCACGATCTTGGTGTTCCGTTTCCAGGCATCAACCTTTCGCTCAATCCGTCGCTTCGCGACGGCAAGTATCGCCTTCTCGTCAACGAAGTGCCGGTCTCCGAAGGCGTGCTCCGCAAAGGATTCGTATTCGCCCTCGAGGAACCAGAGAATCTTTCTGCCACGGGAATCGTGTTCGAGACCGGAAAACCTTTCCTGCAGGGCTACGATACGTGCTGGGTCAAGGCGGAGGAGAAGCCTCGCCTCGACGAATCGGGCATCCGCTCTCTGGATCTTGGCGGGGTTCTAACATACCATCTCTCCGGCGTCCTGAGGCGCTATGCGCACGAATTCCTTTCTCTCCAGGAGACACGCATTCTCTTCGACCATATGGAGAAGGAGGCGCCAGAACTTGTCAAGGAGGTCCAGCGCGTGCTGCCACTCCAGAAGATCACGGACGTCCTGCAACGTCTCGTGCAGGAGGGCGTGTCGATTCGCGACTTGAAGCGCATCACGCAGACGCTCATCGAATGGGGACAAAAGGAGAAGGATTCGGTTCTCCTTGTCGAATACGTTCGCGCCGCATTGAGCCGCTACATCTCCTACAAGTTCTCCGGCGGACAGAACATCATCGCCGCGTACCTGCTCGATCCCGCGCTTGAGGAGAAGATAAGGAAGTCTGTTCGCCAGACTTCGGGCGGCTCCTACCTAGCGATGGATCCCGCGACGGTGCGCTCGATACTTTCCGTTGTCAAACGCACTATCGGCAACCTCTCGAAGATTCCGCAGAAGCCGGTTCTTGTCGTATCCGTCGATATCCGCCGCTATTTCCGCAAGATGATCGAGAAGGACTACTACGAGCTGCCAATCCTGTCGTTCCAGGAGCTTAGCGCGGAAATCAACATCCAGCCGCTCGGGAGAATCAAGCTATGAGTTTTTTGCTTAGGATATTCGAGGGCCCGAACAAGGGCGCGGAGGTGGCGCTTGTCGAAGGCGTTGCGGTGACTCTTGGAAAAACCGACGATTGCGACATAACTCTTGCCGACATGACTATGCCGGACTCTCCCCTTAAAATAGAAACTTCGCCGGAGAGGGTTTCCGTGGATGGAGAAGCATTGGAACCGTTTCTGGTTAAAACCATCGGTGCAACGTCCTTTGCGGTCGGTCCCGCCGATGCGCCGTGGGACAAGCTCAAATGGCCTGCGCTTGAGAAGCTTCCTGCGGAGAGTGCGCAAGAACCGGAAATCGGGAAAACAGATGAACCCGCTAATCCCCCGGTAGTTGATTCTGCGCCCGAAGGCGAGCCGCCGGAAGGGGAAAAACCAGCCAAGCGCGGCCACGGCTGCCTCGTTTTTCTCGTCATGCTTTTGCTGTTTGCGGCGCTTCTTGCCGCACTCGGATGGCATTTCCGCGAAAAGACGCGCCCTTGGGCGGTCGCGGCCAAGGATCGCGCCGTCGCGTATGCGAGCAGCGCCAAAGAGTATTCAAAGGGTGTGTACGCGCGCTGGCGTGACAGGAACAAACCGGTCGAGCCTGCAGCACCTGAACCGACGCTCGCCGATGTGGCGGCAAAGTACGGCCTCGCGCTGGACGAAAGCCGCATGGCTCTTTCGGGCAATCTGGCCACACGTCGCGAACGTCTCGCCGCCACCGCCGAGGCGTACGCAGCCATGCCCGGCGCGGAACTCGATCTGTCGGATGACGAATCCTTCCGGCAGGCGGCCGAGGACGGACTGTTTACTCTCACCGAGGGCGCGCTCAAGGTCGTGACGGCGACTAATCGCTTCCTGCAAGTGACCGGCGTTTCGGCGTCGGCAAACCATTTGGAGTCGACAATGGCCCAGCTGGTGGCAGACTTGCCGAAACTGCGTGGCTTCGACGCCTCGGAGGTATCCTTGCCCGGTGGAGCCAAGGGCCTCTCTGGCGATTCCGGTGCAAGCCTCGCCGCTAGCACCGTCACACGGAGCAAGAAAGCGCCTGTTCTGCCGGTGTGCGGAATATTAACGGCTCCGTATCCATGCCTTGTGATGAAGGATGGCGCGAGGGTGCTGGAAGGAGCGGCGATAAGCGGGTGGATTGTAAAGTCGATAGGCGCGGACAGCGTGATATTGACGAACGCTACGGGGAGGATGGAATGGAAGCCGTGAACACCCCCGTAATGCTGATGGAGATTGAGAAGGAACTCGCGGGCCCTGATCGCGAGGCGGCGCTCGCCAAGTATGATAGAGTCCTCTCGAACCTCTCCGCGAGAATCGACGGGGCAATGAGATCAGGCCTCGCACCGGATGAGTATCCGAAGGTTGAGGCGTTGAAAGAGGCGAACGTCCTCGCAAGAAAGATTTTGCGTCTGACCGCCCGGGTGGGCGGGGAGGCGCGGAAAGCGTAGCCGAAAGGCGACGTTCAACAAAAACAAAACAGACAAAGGAGTAAACAAATGGGTTACGGAGTAACAGACGCAGTTGGTGCGGCCGAGTTGAAGAACTTCGCTGACACAGGCTTGTATCGTGTGAAAGATGGGTCGGCGACCAAGGACTACATCCACACTGATGCGGTCTACAACGCGCTCATCAATGCGGCGGGCCAGATGGAGACGCGTCTCAAGGAGTCGCTTGAGAACTACCAGCAGCACCCTGATGTGCAGGCGAACCTGCAGCAGTTGCAGTACGACCTGCAGCAGTGGAACCTCGCGCTCACCACGATGACGAACATCAACAAGAACATGGGCGACGCGCTCAGCTCGATCGCCTCCAACTTCCGCTGATGTTCGGCCTCGAAAGCGAAGAGGCGAAACTGTTGTTGAACGTCGCCCTTATGGCGACCGGGCAGAACCGCTTCAGCTCCGCCGCGAAAATTCTCGCGGTGCTGGGGCGGTTCCGTCCGGAGGAGGCGTCCGTCGCCGTGGCGAACGCCATCCTCTTCATAAGCATGCTGGATTTCAAGGGGGCGGTGGAGTACATCGACCGCGATGCTCTGCTGCGTTTCCCCAAGTCCGCGATGCTGAAGGCTTTCAGGGGTATGGCTCTTTTGAGGATGGACCGCAGATCCGAGGCGATGGCATCTCTCGGCGAGGCTGCGTCCGACACCGCCGATCCAGCGGCGGCGCAACTGGCAAAGGATTTAATGTCATGACAGAATCGATGATTGTGGAGGCTGTAAGAGCGGCCGGAGGACCGCAGGCCGCCGGGTTCGCGGCGATGCCGCAGGCACCGGCGCAGGTTGCCGACCCGAGTGCGGTTTCGCGCTTCCAGGAGGCGATGGGAACGACTCCCGTCCCGTTCGTTTCGCAGGCTTCGGCGGCGTGGCGAGAGGCGCAGGCGAACAATCAGGGCATCCTGCACAGGATACGCGCGCTTTCGGAACTCGGAAAGATGCACGGACCGTCCTCGCGCGAACTGGTGGAATTACAATACGAGGTGATGAACCTCTCGTTCCAGCAGGAGGTCGTGACAAAGGTGGCTGACAAGGCTTCTACCGCGATTCAGACGCTGATAAAGAACCAGTAGCGGAGAGATTAAGGTGAAGAATGAAGAATCCATATCGCGGGCCGCGCTTGCCGCTTTTGCGGCGTCTTGCCTGCTGTTTGCCGGATGCGAAAAGGAGACAACCCTCCACTCCGGTCTTGAGGAGCGTCAGGCGAATCTCGTCATGGCCGCGCTTCTCGACGCTGGAATCGGTTGCCACAAGTCGCCCGGCGAGGAAGGTACGTGGAGCGTGTCGGTCTCTGAATCTAAGTTTGCGGATGCCGTGAACCTCCTGGAGAAGGAAGGCCTTCCGCGCAAGGCGCACCAAGGCATAGGCGAGGTTTTCAAGAAGACGGGAATGATATCTTCCCCGAGCGAGGAGAGAATAAGATTCATGGATGCTCTCTCGCAGGACCTCGCGAAGACGATTTCGGGGATAGAC
>JAGCPM010000014.1 GCA_017965685.1 Kiritimatiellia bacterium
AGACCGTGATGAAGGCTTTGCCCGAAGATTGGAGGAAGTGAAGCTTTCCGTAAAACTCTGTCTTGCCGCGCTCGCGCTGTATCTCGGCGCGGCGATTTATGGCGAGGCCGTCTACCGCCACGCGAAGGCGACCGATACCACTCCCTCGTACAATATCGTCAATCTCGAGGAACGCTACCAGCCGCCATCCGCCGAACACTGGCTCGGCACGGACAACCTCGGCCGCCCGGTCGCGCAGCGTCTCGTGCAAGGCGCAAGGATCGCCTTCCACGTAGGCATAATGACTTCGCTCATCGCGATTCCTCTTGGCGTCGCGCTGGGGCTTCTCGGCGGATATTACGGCGGCTGGGTCGATTCTCTGGTCGTCTGGCTTTGCGCGACCGTCGCCTCGATGCCGGGGCTTCTCTTCATCCTCGCGATTTCGCTCGTGGCGGGGCAGGGGCTCCTTGGAATATATCTCGGCATCGGGCTTACTACCTGGGTCGGAGTTTGCCGGACCATCCGCCCTGAAGTGATGAAGCATGCCGCGCGGGCTTACGTGCAGGCGGCGAAGACTCTGGGCTATTCCGACTTGCGCATAATGCTGCGCCATATTCTGCCGAACGTTGCGCATATAATGCTGATACAGTTCTCGATACGCTTTCCGGCGGCCGTTTCGACGGAGGTCTTCATCTCCTTCCTCGGCATCGGCGTGCAGGGCGAGCCGAGCTGGGGCGTGATGATCAACAACGCGCGCCTCCGTCTTTGGCAGGGCGTCTGGTGGGAAATGGCTTTCACCACGCTCGCCATATTCGTGCTGGTGCTCGTCTTCAACCATCTCGCCGACTATCTGCGCGACAGGCTCGACCCCGCCCTCCACTCGTGAACAGGATATTCCAGAGGGTGCTTGCTTGACGGCGGCGAAGGCAATTTGATATAATACACGGATACAAAGAAAGGCTAAAAGCACAAATGATCATATTGATCGGAAACCTATACGTGGTAGAAGTTGCGGTGTGCCTGCTGCTGGGGCTTGTCGTGATGCTCCAGAAGCCGAAAGAAGGCGGACTTGGCGGCGCGTTCGGAGGCGGCGCGCTTGAAGCGTCTCTCGGCGCGGACGCGGGCAACGTGCTCATCAAGGCAACGGCGATCCTCGCGGCGGTGTTCCTCCTGAACACGGTCGTCCTCGCGCGCCTCACGTCCACGCCAACGACCGGTTCGGTCCTCGAAGGAGATGCTCCGGCGGCGGAGGAGAACGCGATGCCGATGCTGCCGGACGACCTGCCGCCGATGAACTGATTTGATGAAGGTTCTCGTAACAGGAGGAAGCGGATTCCTCGGCATAAATCTCATCCGCCACCTGCGCAGGCGGGGGGTGGACGAGATTCGCGTTCTTGACATAGCGGACTTCGAGTATCCAGAGGCTGCCGAGCCGTGGCTCAAGTTCATTAAGGGCGACGTGCGCGATGTCGCGACGGTCGAAAAGGTTGTCGAAGGTTGCGACATAGTGGTTCACTGCGCGGCCGCGCTGCCGCTTTACAGCGAGCATGACATAATGACGACCGAGGTTGATGGCTGCCAGAATGTCCTCGACGCTGCGCGCAAGTTCAAGCTCGACAGAATGATACAGATTTCGTCCACCGCAGTCTACGGCGTCCCGAAAAAACATCCGATATTCGAAACCGACCCGCTCGTTGGCGTAGGACCGTACGGCCGCGCGAAAATCGAGGCCGAGAACCGCTGCAGAAAGGCGATGGAGGAAGGCTATTGCGTAAGCATCATACGCCCGAAGAGCTTCATCGGCCCGGAAAGGCTTGGAGTCTTCGCCCTATTCTACGATTGGGCGTATACAGGGCACGGCTTTCCGATGATCGGCAGCGGAAAGAACCGTTACCAGCTGATGGACGTGGACGATCTCGATGATGCGATCTGGAGCGCGATGACGCTGCCGAAGGATGTCGTCTCGACCGAATTCAACATCGGCGCGAAGGAGTTCTCGACTATGCGTGAGGACTACCAGGCGGTGCTTGACAAGGCGGGATACGGAAAGAAGATCCGCCCCATGCCGGTGAAGCCGCTCGTGTTCATCTTGCGGATTCTCGAGAAGCTGCACCTGTCGCCGCTGTATCCTTGGGTGTACGAGACGGCCTCGACCGATTCCTTCGTTTCGATCGAGAAGGCCGAAAAACTTCTCGGCTACAGGCCGAAGTATTCCAACAAGCAGGCTCTGGTGCGCAACTACGAGTGGTACGTGGCGCATCTGGACGAGTTCAAGGGCAAGAGCGGGGTGTCCCACAGAGTGCCTTGGAAGCAGGGCATGCTTGGCATCGCGAAATGGTTTTTCTGAGATTCGGGAGGACGGATGAGAAACGCCGAAATCGAGCGCAACACTAAAGAGACGAAGATACGCCTTACGCTGGGGCTTGACGGCTCGGGCGAAGGCTCCATAGACACGGGCATAGGGTTTTTCGACCATATGCTCGAGCTTCTCAAGAAGCACGCCCTCATTGATCTTTCGGTGAAGGCCGAAGGCGACATAGACGTGGACTACCACCACACCGTGGAGGATGTCGGCCTCGTCTTCGGCAAGGCGCTCGACAAGGCGCTCGGCGACAGGAAGGGCCTTACCCGCTATGGCTTCGCCTCGATACCGATGGACGAGGCCCTTTGCGAGACTTCGCTTGATCTGGGCGGCAGACCCTTCCTCGTCATGCAGTGCGCGATGAAGCACGCCATGGTCAGGGATTTCGAGGTGAAGCTCGTCGAGGAATTTTTCCGCGCCGTGAGCGTCGAGGCGAGGGCCAACATCCATCTGAGGCAGATATACGGCGATGAGGCGCACCACGTGTGCGAAGGGCTTTTCAAGTCGTTCGCGAGAGCGCTCAGGGCCGCCAAGGCCATTGATCCGCTCGAGAAGGGCGTCCCGAGCTCAAAGGGCGTTATATGACGATACTACCGGCAATCGATCTCAAGGATGGCAGATGCGTCCGCCTTCGTCAAGGGCGTAGCGAGGATGCCACGGTCTACGGCGACGATCCCGTTGCGCAGGCAAAAGACTGGGCCGCGCAGGGCGGCCGCGAGTTGCACGTGGTCGATCTTGACGGTGCGTTTTCCGGTTCGAGGTGCCATTCGGAAGTCATCGCGGCCATCATAAAGGCGTTTCCCGGCCCTGTCGAGTTCGGCGGCGGAATCCGCGGCATGGACGCGGTCAGGGCCGTAATAGAGTCGGGCGCGGCAAGGGCGATAATCGGCAGCGCCGCGCTGGACGATCCGGAGTTCCTTACCGCCGCACTGGAAGAATTCGGCGAGAGGATCGCCGTCGGCATCGACGCGAGAAACGGATTCGTCCAGACGAAAGGCTGGGTCGAGACCACCGCGACGCGCGCGACCGATCTTGCGGCCGCGGTTGCGAAGATGGGCGTCAAGACGATAATCTACACCGATACCGCGACCGATGGAATGCTCGGCGGGCCGAATATCGCCCAGATGTCGGCGATATGCGATGCGGCGCCAACCGCGAACATAACCGCGTCGGGCGGAATCAGCTCGCCATACGACATCGCCAACCTGAAAGCTCTCGAAAGGCCCAATCTGACGGCCGCGATAGTCGGCAAGGCTCTCTACGACGGCAAGACGACCCTGCGTGAAATGAACGTGGCCGCAATATGAGGGAAGTCGTCCTAGGCAATTCTCTCACCCTCGCCATGGTTCCGTGCGAGGCGGAAAGCGTCGCCGCCGGAGTGTTCGTCGCCAGCGGCAGCAGGCACGAACCGGCGAAGGTGGCTGGAATTTCCCACTTCATCGAGCACATGCTCTTCAAGGGCACGGCCAAGCGCAGGGCAATCGACATAACAAAGGCCATCGAGGGCCGCGGCGGCATGTTCAACGCCTGCACGGGCGAGGAATCCACCTGCTACTTCGTGCACATGCCGGACGAATATCTCGCCGAGGCCATCGACATCCTCGCCGACATGTACCTTCACGCCGCGATGAGGAAGGATGATTTCGAGCTCGAGAAGCAGGTGATCCTCGAAGAGATAAAAATGTATGCGGACGATCCTTCGAGCGTTGCTGCCGAGAACATGCAGCGGGCCCTTTTTCCCGACAATCCGCTTGGCGCGCCAGTCGCCGGCTCGCCTGAGTCGCTGCTGCCTATGACGCCGCGCGACCTCAAGGACTACATGAAGCGCCACTACCTCTCGTCCAACACCATAGTCGCCATAACCGGCAAGTTCGACGAGAAAGAGGCTGAAAGAATCGTCCGCAAGGCGTTCGGCAGAAAACTGGCCGCACGCAGGGAAGAGGCTTTTAGGG